>DATBXI010000375.1:0-6515 GCA_036514355.1 Desulfuromonadaceae bacterium | reverse complement strand
GGGGCGGGCCTCCTTTTCGTTTTTGGATGGATCCATGAACCGATGGGCATCGAAACTGACCGTCACCTGGGGGACGTCGCGTATGACGATGTCGCCCGACAGCGCGGCACCGAAGATCGCCCGTTCCTGCTTCTCCATCGCCAGCAGGGCGCAGACCTGCGGGGAGCCGCTTCCCGGCCCCTGCAGAAACTCAGCCAAGCTCGAGTCTTCGGCAAAGACCTTTTTCATGTGGCTGGCGGAAATGAAGAAGCGTTTGAGGGGGTCGTCGCCAGGCTCCCCAAGATGTGCCGGAACGGGGGGCGCCAGTCCGTCCACCAGCGTTACCACGTAGTCGATGGCGCGAATGACCGCGGGTCTCAGTTTTTTCCGGTAGCCGAACACGGCGCGCAGCCAGGGGTCTGTTCCGTCCACCGCCCGCTCGATGGCCTCCCGTATGAGCGGCTCGGGATAGCTCCCCTGTTTCTCGCTCCCGAATATGGATTGAAGCAGTTTCAACATGCCGCTCTCCTTCAAACAGCCTGCCAGCCCCGGCCGGACGGGACACTAGTGCCGTGTAACATCTAAATCCAACCCCCCTCAATCCCCCCTTATCAGGGGGGAAGCCTTAAAGCCTCCCCTGACAAGGGGAGGTTTGGAGGGGTTGATTACGTGTTACAAGGTACTAGGTGCCGGTCTGTTGTTGATGCCTTGCCACCGCCTGCTCCAGGGTGAAGAACATCCGTTCGCGTCCCAGGCGCTCCCAGAGGGGGGAGCGCTGCATCACCGCAACCACGCCGGGATTCATGGCCACCAGCCAGAGCATGGTCCCAGCTTCGCGGAGCCTCTCCTCCCCCTCCGCCATCATCTTGAGCGCGGTGTATTCCAGAACCGGCACCGCGCTCAAATCCAGGACCAGAACCTGCGGAGAGAACTCGGCTATAAGTTCCTGCATCCGGTGCCCCAGCCGATGGGCATTGGCAAAATGGATCGCTCCCTCCGGCCGCAGCAGCAAAAGGCCGGGGAATGTCTCGTCTTCCGGGTGTTCCGGGGAGAGGGGGCGGAAAACACCGGTGCCGGGCTTGCGTCCCAGGACAAGGAGAGGATGGGTATTGGCATGGACGATGAGCGCTATCATCGACGTCAGCACCGCCACCAGGAGCCCTTTCAGGGTGCCCAGCACCATCACGCCGGCAGCGGCGATGAGGGCCCAGCGGAACTCCATGGTCCTGACAGACCTGATGGCGCGGAACTCCGCCGGCTTCACCAGGCCGGCAGTGGCGACAACGACCACGGCGGCGAGGGTCGCACTGGGCATCAATCCGAAGAGGTGCGCCATGAACAGCAGGGTGGCCATGACCACCAGCGCCGTCACCAGCCCCGAGACCTGCGTGCGGGCTCCCGCCTCCTTGTTCACGGCTGTTTGCGATGTCCCTCCCCCGCCCGGCATGATGTGGAAGAAGCCTCCCACGAGGTTTGCCATCCCCGTGGCCACCAGTTCGCGGTTGGCGTCGGGCAGCGGGTCCCCCTTGTGGACGAATGCGCGACCCGCGGCTGCCGTCTCGACGAAACTCATAAGGGCGATGCCCAGGGCAGCGGGCCAGAGTTCTTCCGCCAGGGAGAGGCTGGGGAGGGCAAAGGCTGGCAGCCCCTCCTGGACCGTCCCCACCAATGAGATGCCTGCCTTCTCGATCCCGGCAAAGGCTGCCAGGGCGATACCGACTGCCACGGTAACGAGCGGTGCCGGCACCTTGGGCGCACCATGCTTGAGGCCCAGCAAGAGGGCCAGCATTGCCGCCGCCAGCAGAAGGGTCGGCAGTGACGTCTCCGGCAGATGCCGAATGATCGATACTATGTCGCGGAAGAATCCGGTTTTGGTGATCTCTATCCCCAGAAGCTTGGGAACCTGGCCCAGCATGATGACCAGGCCGATGCCCGTCTTGAAACCGGTCAGCACCGGCGCGGATATCAGGTTGGCAATTGCGCCGAGACGCAGAAGCCCTCCCAGCAGCAGGAAGCCCCCCACCAGGAGCGACAGGGTGGCCGATGCCGCCATTAGCGCGGCAGGGTCGTCACCGGGCACCACGCTGCCGAGACCATTGGCCACCAGGATGGCGATCGTGGAACTGGTCGTCACACTCAGGAGACGGGAGGTCCCCAATGCGGCGTACACCACCAGCATCACGAGCGAGGTGTAGAGTCCCGCCACCAGGGGTAGGCCGGCGATGGCGGCATAGGCCATGGCCTGGGGAATAACCACCGCGGCAGCCGTGAGACCGGCGACCAGGTCCGGGCCGAGCCACTCCCTCGGGTATGATCCCAGCCACTCTACGATGGGGATGATGTTTCTCCGCTTTTCCATATGCCCAGCTTTCCATTTCTCGTCGAGCCACTTCCCGATCCCCCGCGCCTTACGGGGGACTGCCGACCCTGTTATTGTTCCGGTGCGCAACCTCCAGCGATATGAGACGGGCCAGGAGCGTGGCCGGGTAGAGCTGCCCCACCAACGCCTCCATGACCGCGAACATCCGCGAAACATCGTGCGTCGGAGTGATGTCGCCGTATCCCAGGGTCGTCAGGGTCACGAAACTGAAATAGGTGATCTTCTCCTGCAGTTCGCTGCCGGAGTCGCCGCCGGACACACTGAAGGCATGGGGCAGCACGTGATCGAGGAGATTGTAGAGAATCGACCAGGTGACGCCGAACAGCAGATAGGCTGCTATGGCCCCCATTATCCGGTGCCCGGTAACCGGTTTGTCGTCCTTGAATACTTTGAAGAGGGTCCCCATGGTCAGCAGCACCATGAAGCCGAGGGATGCCAAGCTGCTCCAGCGCTGGATCGCGTCCGTCGGCACCATGTGCGTCAGCCAGCGAAGTACGATGGCTGCAAAGGCCACCGCCCCGGCCAGGAATCTGACCTCTGGGCGCTGTGACATGGTAATGACCCCGACAACCATGACGAGCGACAGCAGAAGACTGGTGAGCAGACGGATCAGCAGCGAGTCGATGAACGGCCCGAGGAACAGGGCAAAAAAGAGAAGGACGAGGAATGCCGAAAGCCCCTCGTCCCCCAGCCAGAAATTTCTCAACAGCCTGAATATGCCGGAAAGAGAGGTATCCATGGCTTCACTGTCCGCGGTTCTTCACCTGCGAACCGTCGCCTGGCGCCGTCAGCTTGTCCGCCTCGGTCACCCATCCGCCCCCCATGGCCTTGTACAGATTGGCATAGGAGACAAACAGCAAAGCCCTGAACTGGGCGAGGTTGAGCTCCGCGGGGAACAGCTGTTGCTGCGCGTTGAGCACGGTGAGATAGGGGGCGTAGCCGCCGTCGTACTGCAGCTTTGCCAGCCGCTCGTATTCCTGGCTCGCCTTGACAAGCCGCTCCTGTGCGTCGACCTGTTCGATAAGCTTCGTGCGGATGATCAGCGCGTTTTCCACATCGGCAAAGGCACTCTGGACAGCCGCCTCATAGCTGATGAGCGCCGCCTGCTGCGCTGCCTCGGTTTGCCGGACCTGGCCCGATATGGCGCCCGCGGTGAAGATCGGACCGGTGATGGATCCGGCGTAGCTCCAGATCCGGGACGGCCCTTTGAAAAGATCCGAAAGATGCTGGCTCTCATAGCCGTAGCCGCCGGTCAGGGAAATGGTCGGGAAATAGAGGGCCTTGGCCGCACCGATCTGGGCGTTGGCGGCGACCAGGTTCTGTTCCGCCTGGGCCAGGTCGGGGCGGCGCTCCAGGAGCTGCGACGGCAGGCCGGCGGGAACAGCCGGGAATGCCAGCTCATAGACCGCCTTGCCTCTGGCGATCGGGCCGGGGTTGCGACCGAGGAGAATCGACAGGGCGTTTTCCAGTTGCAGGATCTGCGATTCGATCTGCGGGATGGTGGCCGCCGCGCTCTCGTACTGGGTGCGGGCCTGCTCGACGATCAACTGGGAAACCAGGCCGTACTGGAACTGCAGTTCATACAGCTTGACCGACTCGGCATAGGCGGCCGTATTGCTCTTTGCGATTGCCAGTTGCTCATCGAGACCCCGTAATTGCAGGTAGTCGCCTGCAACCGATGCGACGAGGGACAGGATAATGCCGCGCCGTGCCTCCTCGGAGGCGAACAGGTTTGCCCGGGCCGCCTCTGACAGGCGTCTGACCCGACCCCAAAGGTCTATCTCCCAGTTGACGCCGCCGAACAGCTGCAAGGTAGAGAACGGGTTCGAGGTCCCCGCCGGGGGCGGCACGGCAGTGGACTCGCTGGCTCGCTGCTTGCCGGCGCTGGCCGCGTAGCTGGCCTGGGGGAACAGGGGCGCGCGGGTCTGGGTGAGCACGCCGGCAGCCTGTTCGATGTTGGCGGCGGCGATCTTCACGCTCTTGTTGTTGGCCAGGGCCTCGGCTATGAGCCCGTCAAGCACCGGATCCCGGAAGCTCTTCCACCACTCGGTATTCGCGGTATCGCTGGCCTCTTTCACTTCGTACTGAAACGACTTCGGAATGTCCAGGTCGGGACGCCGGTAATCCGGGCCGACCATGCATCCGGCGCACAGTGCCAGCAGGGTGACTGCGAGAATGTTACGCATGGTGGTCTCCCTCCTTGTCCACGGCATGTCCGGATGGCGGCGTCCCATGCCCGGCAGCAGCCTCGCCTGACGGCGGGTGAGCGCCGGTATCCCCCCTGTGGCCGAGCTTCTCCACCACATAGAAGGTGACCGGGATGAGGAAAATGGCGATGACGGAGGCGGCGGTCATGCCGAAGATGACAGCGGTCCCCATGACCTGGCGGGAGATGGCGCCCGCGCCGCTGGCGATGGCCAGCGGGACGCAACCGAGGATGAAGGCAAAGGAGGTCATGAGGATCGGCCTGAGGCGCAGTTTGGCCCCTTCAAGGGTCGCCTCCACCAGCGGTTTCCCCTTTTCGTACTCCAGCTTGGCGAATTCGACGATCAATATGGCATTCTTGGCTGCCAGGCCGATCAGCATGACCAGGCCGATCTGGGCATAGACGTTGTTCTCGAACGACCGGAACATCAGCCCGGCAAAGGCCCCGGCCACGGCGATGGGTGTGCCCAGCAGAACCGAGAACGGGAGCGACCAGCTCTCGTACTGGGCCGCCAGGATCAGGAACACGCAGAGGAACGAGAAGGCGAAGATCGCGATGGGCGAAACCCCCTGCTGGGCCTTCTGCTCCTGGAACGACATGCCGCTGTAGTCGAAACCCATCTCCCGGGGCATGGTCTGGGCAAAGACCTCTTCCAGGGCCTTCATGGCCTGGGCCGAGCTGTATCCGGGAGCGGCGGTGGCGTTGATCTGGGACGAGCGATAGAGGTTGTAGCGCATGGTAAACTCCGGTCCGGAGATGTTGCGGACCGAGGTGAGCGTCGACAGGGGGACGCTCTTCCCGTCGCTGTTGCGCACATAGAACTGGCCGATATTCTCGATGTTGGTGCGATAATCCCCCTCGGCCTGGAGGAACACCTGCCACTGGCGGCCGAACCGGTTGAAGTAGTTGATGAAGCCGCTTCCCATGAAGCTTTGCAGGACTTTATACACGTCGGCGGTGTTCACCCCCTGCTTGAGCGCCTTGTCCCTATCCACATCCACGTACAGCTGGGGAACCGTGGGGATGAACGTGGTGGTTACCCGGCTCAGCTCCGGGCGCTTCCTGGCCGCTTCGAGGAACTTCTGCGTATTGGCCGCGAGAAACGCGATGTCCTTGCCGGCCCTGTCCTCCAGGATGAAGGTGACCCCGCCGGAGGTGCCGACCCCCATGATCGCCGGGGGGGGGAAGGCAAAGGCGATGGCCCCGGGGATGCCGGCCATCTTCTTGGAGATCGCGGCCTTGATCGCCTCGTACTGCTCTTCCGGCTTCTTCCGCTTGGACCATTCCTCCAGGGAGATGAAGAAGAAGGCGCTGTACGTGTTCTGCACCTGGCTCAGCATGTTGTAGCCGATGATCGACGAAACGTACTTGACGCCGGGGGTGTTCATGATGATTTCTTCGGCCTGGTGGGCAACGTCGCCGGTCCGCTGGAGAGAGTTGGCGTCGGGCAGCTGCATGCCGGCGAAGATGAATCCCTGGTCCTCGTCGGGGAGAAAGCTGGTCGGAATCTTCTTGCCCATTGCCCCGGTCAGGACCGCCACGCCAAGGAGGAAGATGAGACTCACCGCACTCTTCCTGATGGCCATTCCGCACAGGGAGACGTACCCGTCGGTGGCCCGGCCGAATACCCGGTTGAACCAGTCGTAGAACTTTTGCAGCAGCCCTGTCCCCTTCTTCTTGGGCTTCAGAAGCAGGGCGCAGAGGGCCGGGGAGAGGGAAAGCGCATTGAAGGCGGAGAAGATGACCGATACGGCGATGGTCACCGCGAACTGCTGGTAAAGCTGGCCGGTGATCCCGGGGATGAATGCGGTCGGCACGAAAACAGCCGCCAGGATGATGGCAATGGCGATGACCGGACCGGAAACCTCTTCCATGGCCTTGAACGACGCATCCTTCGGCGTCATGCCGTGCTCGATGTGGTGCTCCACCGCCTCCACGACGACAATGGCG
>DATBXI010000374.1:0-2952 GCA_036514355.1 Desulfuromonadaceae bacterium | reverse complement strand
TATCCCAGCAGGCTGCCAAGGAAAGCCTGAGACCCATGAAATGGGTAACGTGAGAAACCAAAAGAGGCCCGCGATCATCGCGGGCCTTTCATGTTGGCAGAGAAGGACCAGGGGTGGTAGCGCTCAAACCGCGTACCGTTTGTCCTTTTCCAGGATATGGTGAAGGAGCCAGTCCCCCAGGAAGACGATCAACTCTCTGGCCAGCCCCAACTGGTCGTCGCGCTGCATCTGCTGCAACTCGGCGATCTTTTCCGAAAAATACCGATGCTGCGCCACATGTTCATCCAGCCCCGGGTGGGCATGTTCCCGCATGAATTGCTCCTCCGCGGAGAAATGGTAGGAGCTGTAGCTCACGAGCTCACCGATGATCGGCTGCACGGAGCCCATGGCAGTGGTGGTCATCACCGAATCATAGAGTCTGTTGACCATGCCGATAAACTGTTTGTGGTGCTCATCCAGTTGCTCCAGATGTACGGAATAATCGTCTCTCCATCGCAGAAGCGGCATCGCTGACCTCCCATCCCATGGTCATATAACGTTTACAGTATATCACAATCGCGTCAGATCCTCGTGTTCCTCATCATGGGGATTGATGTGGATCATCACATCCCCCACGTTGGGAAAACCTTCAAAGATCAGTTTCTTTACCCGGACAGCCACGTCATGGGATTCCTTTACCGTCATCTCCGGATCCATGTCCAGTTTGAGATCGATGATCATGTACTGTCCGGAGCGTCGGGCGCGGATGTCGTGCACGTGCTCCACCCGCTCGACCCCTTCGGCCAGGCGCGTCACCTCGCTGATGAAATCCGGCGGTGCGCTGCCGTCCATCAGGTCGTGGGCCGAATCCCGGAAGGTCCGGTAGCCGATGTGCAGGATGAAGAACGAGGTCAGGCCGGCGGACAGCGGGTCCATGATCCCGGCGCCGAAGAAAGCCCCCGTCACGCCCGCCAGGGTGGCGATGGAGCTCACCGCATCCTTGCGGTGATCCGCGGCAATGGCCAGAAGAGCCGGGCTTTCCAGGCGTTTTCCCGTTTGTACGGAAAAACGGTAGAGCCACTCCTTGACCAGGATGGTGCACAACGCGGCACAAACAGCGATCCAGCCGGGCGACTTGAATGCGCCATCCATGATGGTATGGACCGAATCCACCAGGATCCAGCCGCCGGTGGCGATGATCACGAGCGAAATCAGGATGGCCGCCAGGGACTCGGCCCGGCCGTGGCCGTAGGGGTGCGCGGCATCAAACGGTTTGCGCCCCAACTTGAGCGCCACCATGGTGGAGAAGATGGCCACGAAGTCACAGGCGCTCTCGATGCCGTCGGCAAAGACGGCGTCCGACCGGCCCCAGTGGCCGGCTCCCAGCTTGAAGACCATCAGAACGGCGTTGACCCAGAAGCCGATCCAGATGATCCTGTCCGCACGGTCAAATCGTTCGTCACGCTGCATAGCCTACTCCGCCGGCCGCAGGTCCTTCACCCGCAGCTGTAGTGTCGAGGAGCCGTTCCATTCGTTGATCTCCGGGAAAAAGGCCACATCCAGCATCCCCTCCGTGTCCCGCTGCGCCATGCGAAAGGCGATGGCGCTGAAGGAGTGGCGCCCGATGGCCAGACGGAGCCGGAGGTGCCCGTCGCCGACGCTGCGGCGTTCCGTGACCTTCATGCCGCGCATGACCAGCACCGGCTCGGGATTGGCGGCGCCGAAGGGGGCCAGGCGCTTCAACTCCAGCGCCAGTTCGCGGGTAACCTCCTCCGGCTGTGCCTCCGCGTCGATTTCAAGGCGCGGCACGAGATCCGCGTCAGCCAGGCAACGCGCTGCCTCGGCCTCGAAGGCTGCGCGGAATTCCGCCTGGTTCTCTGACCGCAGGCCGATGCCCGCTGCGTACCGGTGCCCGCCGAAACGCTCCAGGTGGGGCGCGCAGGCCGTCAGGGCATCCAGCAGATGAAAACCGGGGATGCTGCGCCCCGATCCCTTGGCGCTGCCGTCTTCGGCCAGGCTGATGAGGATCGTGGGGCGATGGTAGCGCTCCACCAGACGCGCCGCAACGATGCCCACCACCCCCTGGTGCCACGTTGGCGAGGCCAGCACGATGCTGCGGCGTTCCGGGTAATCACCGGCCGCTTCCACCATGGCGCTCGCCTCCTCGAAGATGCGGCGCTCCACGGCCTGGCGTTCGGCATTGGCACTGTCCAAATCGGCCGCGAGCTGGGCCGTCTCCTCCGGGTTGTCGCTCAGGAGCAGTTCCACGCCGGGCACGGCGCTCTCCATGCGGCCGGCGGCATTCAGGCGCGGCGCCAGGCGGAAACCCACCTGCCCGCTGTTCACCTCTCCCGTCACGCCGGCCACCCGCTTGAGCGCCTGGATGCCGGGCTGCGGGGAACAGGAGAGCTGGCGGAGACCGTGGCATGCGAAGATGCGGTTCTCGTCCGTCAAGGGCACCACGTCGGCGATCGTGCCCAGGGCCACCAGGTCGAGCCACTGCCGCAGGTCCGGTTCATTGCCCGGCGCAAAGGCCCCTTCGTCCCGCAGTGCGGCACGCAGGGCAATCACCAGGTTGAAGGCCACCCCCACCCCGGCCAGAAACTTGAAGGGATAGTCGCAGCCGGGCTGGAGCGGGTTCAGCACGGCGCACGCCGCCGGGATCGTGGGGAGGGGGGTGTGGTGATCGACGATTATCAGGTCAATGCCCTGTTGCCGGCAGTAGAGCGCCTCGTCGACGGCAGTGATGCCGCAGTCCACCGATACGATCAGGTCGGCGCCGTCGGCCCGGATATGGTCGATGGCCTCACGGCTGAGGCCGTAACCGTCGTCGAAGCGGTTGGGGATGAAATACCGGCATGCCGTGCCGGTTGCCCGCAGAAAGGATACCAGAAGAGCGGTGGCGGTGATGCCGTCCACGTCGTAATCGCCGTAGATGCAGACCGTTTCCCGGTTGCGCCGTGCCGCCGCCCG
>DATBXI010000373.1:0-2116 GCA_036514355.1 Desulfuromonadaceae bacterium | reverse complement strand
TGTCGGTGATGGTCTGGCTGGCTGCCCGCCCGTCCATGTTGAAGGCATGGGACAGGATCAGCCATGTTCCACGGCAACCGGGCTTGCCGGCATCATTGTTCATGGCAGAATCCTCTTTTCTCTCCCTGAGGCAAAGCTGGCATCCACTGCCGCCAGCACCTCTTCCACTGTGATCTCCTGCAGACAGGGACTGGGTGACAGTCCATCGTCGTTGCACCCGGCCTTGCCGCAGGGGACACAGGCCAGGTCTTTTTGCACCACCACTATCTGTCCCCGCTGCAGCAGTCCCTTGCTCGGAGGGCTGTCCTGCGGGCCGGGGGCGTCGTTGCACCAGGGGAACCAGCGCGTTGTGAAGGTTGGGCCGTAGAGCGCAACCAACGGCACCCCGGTGCTGGCCGCCAGGTGGGTGACCGCCGTGTCCAGCCCGACGTAAAGTTTTGCCTTCCCCAGTAGACAGGTCATCTGGTTGAGGTTCAGCTCTCCGGCGATGATGGCGGGCCTGTGCCGGCACAGCTCAACGGCAGTTGCGAGCTGCGCCTTCTCATCCTGCGACGGGGACGAGGTCCAGACCGGGTGCAGGCCGTAGCGTTCGACAATCAGGTCGCTCACGGCGGCAAATCGCTCAAAACCCCAGAACTTGTAGATCCATCGGGCAAAGGGGTGCAGCACGAAGAAGCGGTCCGGCACCCCGCATTCGTCCAGGATACCGCGTACTCTGGCCTCGTCGGATTCGTCCCAGTACACCTTGACCGTCAGGCGCTCGTGGGGAATCCTCAAGGCCTCGGCGACGATCCGGCAATGCCGCGCCACCGGGATATCCTCTGGCAGGGCGAGCGGATGGGTCAGCAGGAGTCTCTTCCACACCCCTTTCCAGAAGCGTCCCTGGTCATAGAAGCCCACACGGTTTTTTCTGCCTGCCAGGAGCACCGCCATGGCACCGCGGTCCGAGGCGTTCATGGTGATGGCCAGGTCGTACTGCCTGAATATCTCCCGCTGATAGACATTCCGTTGTCGTTCCGCCTTTGATCCGGTATGAGCATACAGCACCCTGCGCACCCGTGGGTCCCGCTCCAGGAATTCGCCGGTACCGCGGGCCACCAGGAGGTCGATGGCAGCTTCGGGGAATGCCTCCTTGAGCAGGCCGACAAGCGGAGTCGTCAGGATGACGTCGCCTATCAGGCGGATATTGACGACCAGGATCGAGCGGGGAGCCGGCATCATGATCTGCTTCCGCCGTGCAGCTCCCGGAGTTTCATGTACTTGGCAAAGGTCAGCACCGCCGTGGTCACGGCTATCTCGAAGCCTTCGACGCCATCCAGGAACCCCAGGCGCAGCAGATAGGTCTTGAAGAACGCGAACAGCGGCCGTGCCGTCAGGTCGAACAAGGTGCAGCGCTTGCCCCGGTCGAACATCTGGCGGGCCGAAAGGTCGCTGTAGTGGTTCAGCTTGACGAGCAACTGGCCAAGCCCGCTGAAGGAGTAGTGCAGCAGGTGCCCCCGGCAGTCGCCGGTGGTCCCCCCCGTCACCACCCGCTCGTGGACCGGACTGTCGGAAAATCGCGCCCTTCCGCGGTTGAAAAGCCTGATGGTACGGTCAGGATACCAGCCGCAGCGTGTGATCTCCTTGTCCTTCAGGAAGGTCCGGCGGGGTACCGAGTAGGCGTCGCACGGTGTTTCCTGCGAGAGGATCGTCGTAATTTCCGCCGCAAGCCCCGGCGTAACCCGCTCGTCGCAATCAATATTCAGGATCCAGTCGTGGCTGGCCAGATCGACCCCTGCCTGTTTCTGGGGGCCGAAACCGCGCCAGGGTATGGAGTGGACCTTGTCCGTAAAGCGCCGGGCGATCTCGCAGGTGCTGTCGCTGCTGCCCGAGTCGATGACCACGATCTCATCCGCCCACGCAACGCTTTGCAGGCACGCCTCCATGCGCTCTGCTTCGTTTTTTGCGATAATGACAACCGAGACGGGTCGCTGGTTGTTCACGATACCCCCCTGAACTGCTCTCAGGCCGTCAACTCCTGGAACAGATGCCCGGCGCTGTTTCTTTTCTGTAATTCACGTCCCGCCACACGGGCATTGCCATGATAGTACTCATAACGCCCCCTGACACGCTCTAC
>DATBXI010000372.1:0-7852 GCA_036514355.1 Desulfuromonadaceae bacterium | reverse complement strand
CCCCCTGCCGGTGGGTGCGGGACTGCGCACCAAGGTGAACGCCAACATCGGTTCGTCCTCGGACGACACGGACATGGAGAAGGAGCTGGAAAAGGCCCGCATTGCCGTGAAATACGGCGCCGACGCCATCATGGACCTCTCCACCGGCGGTCCGGTGGACGAGATTCGCCGGGCCGTGGTGGCCGAGACCAGCGCCTGCATCGGTTCCGTGCCGCTGTACCAGGCCGCGCTGGACGCCGTGCGGGTCAAGAAAAAGGCCATCGTGGACATGACCGTGGACGACATCTTTGCCGGCATCATCAAGCACGCCGAGGACGGGGTGGACTTCATCACCGTGCATTGCGGCGTGACCCGTTCCACGGTGGAGCGGATGCGGAACGAGGGGCGGCTGATGGACGTGGTCTCCCGCGGCGGGGCCTTCACCATCGAATGGATGGCCTACAACAACGCCGAGAATCCGCTGTTCGAGCATTTCGACAAGCTGCTGGAGATCACGAAGGCGTATGACATGACCCTGTCCCTGGGAGACGGCTTCCGGCCGGGCTGCCTGGCGGACGCCACCGACCGGGCCCAGATCCACGAGCTGATCATCCTGGGCGAATTGACCCAGCGGGCACAGGCGGCCGGGGTTCAGGTGATGATCGAGGGGCCGGGCCATGTGCCGCTGCACCAGATCCAGACCAATATTCAATTGCAGAAACGGCTCTGCCACGGCGCGCCGTTCTATGTGCTGGGGCCGCTGGTGACCGACATCGCGCCGGGCTACGACCACATCACCTGCGCCATCGGCGGGGCCATCGCCGCCGCTGCCGGGGCGGATTTCCTCTGCTACGTCACCCCCAGTGAACACCTGCGCCTTCCGGATGTGCAGGACGTGCGGGACGGCGTGATCGCCTCCCGCATCGCGGCCCATGCGGCGGATATCGCCAAAGGGGTGAAGGGGGCCATGGACAGGGACATCGCCATGGCAAAATGCAGGAAAAAACTGGACTGGGAGGGGCAGTTCGGGTTGGCCCTGGACCCGGACAAGGCCCGCGAGATGCGGGCCAATTCACCGGTTGCGGATCACGGCGCCTGTACCATGTGCGGGGAGTTTTGCGCCTATAAGGTGATGGACGATGCGATGAGTAGGTAGGAGAGCGGGGACTGGTAATTGGGGACTGGGGATCGGGACAAGCATCTACCAATCCCCAATCACCAATCCCCAGTCACAAATTAGTGCTTCTTGCTGAAATCCTTGAATGAGCCCGGCTTGTCGGAGCGTTTCGCCGGGGCCCTTATATCCCAGACCATCTTGGAGATGCTGCGCTCAATGGGGGCCAGGAAGAGCGCCAGCACGAACATCAGCAGGAAGACCAGGAAAAACGATCCGAGCATCGCCACAACGACAACTATAAGTTCTATAATCGGGGGCATGGCTGATTCCCTCCTTGTTGCTTCCTGCCAATTTATGCCAATAGTATATACCTTATCGGCACATTTTCACAATATCTAAACCTGTCGGCTCCTAATCGCCTGCACCCGGGGCGGTTGCCGCCCCAACGCCCGCCAGACCGCCCTGCGCCCACCTTCATCCCTTGCTTTTCCATCCCGCCCCGCCGTCTCATGTCCAACGCGTTCATGATACGGCCACCAAGCTCTCAGTGATGCATCAGTGTGAATCCATGCCCGTGGCTTGAGAACGTACTCATTCAAAAGGAGTTTCGTGTCCGGTGATTGGATGGTATAAACAACAGGGAGTCATCCAGACGGTGTACCCGATACTTCGACATGGCACTATTTACTATCCAAGGAGACACTTGCATGACACGTTACGGATTTATCGGTCTCGGCATCATGGGCAGCGCCATGGCCGCAAACCTGGCGCGGGCCGGCCTCGACCTCACGGTCTGGAACCGCACCCCCGGCCGCAGCGCCGAACTGGAGCGGTTGGGCGCCCGGGCGGTGGCCTCGGCGGCCCGGGTTGTGGCTGATTCGGACATCACCTTTGCCATGCTGGCCGATCCGGTGGCGGCCCGGGCAGTCTGCGAGGGGGATGACGGCGTGCTGGCCGCCATGGCACCCGGCAAGGGGTATGTGGACATGTCCACCGTTGATCCCGCCACTGTACTCGCTATCGGGGAGCAGGTGACCCGGCGCGGCGGTGCGTTCCTGGAGGCGCCGGTTTCCGGCAGCCGCAAGCCGGCCGAGGAGGGGAGCCTGATCATCCTGTCCGCCGGTGACCGTGGTCTGTACGACCGTGCCCTGCCGGCCATGGAGCGGCTGGGCAAAAAGATCCTGTACCTCGGTGCTGTGGGCAATGGGGCGCGGATGAAACTGGCGGTCAACATGGTCATGGGGCAGATGATGGCGGGGCTGTGCGAGGGGATGGCGCTGGCAGAGGCCAGCGGCCTGGCGGTGGCGGACCTCCTGGAGGTGCTGGATAGCGGCGCCCTGGCCAACCCCATGTTCCGCCTCAAGGGGGGCTCGATCCAGCGCGGCGATTTTACTACCGCCTTCCCGCTCAAGCATATGCAGAAGGACCTGCGCCTGGCCCTTGCTTTGGGCGAACAGTCGGGCCAGCCGCTGTTCGCGGCCGCAGCCACCAACGAGCTGTTCAAGCGCGCCCTGGCCATTGGGCTGGGCACGGCGGATTTTTCGGCGCTGGCAACGGCCGTGGACGGGCTGCGCACCCCGTGAGCGGCCGAGTGTGGCAGCCACCGGCAGGGTGCAGGGCGGGCCGGGGGCGCGGATGAAGCGTCCCGCGCCATTCCGCATCGGCATTGACTTGGGGGGGAGCAAGACCGAGGCACTGCTTCTGGGTCGGGACGGCACGGTTGTGCTGCGTGAACGCCGGGAAACGCCCCTGAGCCAGGGGTACGAGGCCATTGTCGCGTCGGTGGCGGAGGTGGTACGGGACGCCCTGTTACGGGCGGAGGCTGGTGCCCCGGTCACGGTGGGCATCGGTATTCCCGGCTCCGTGGACAGCGTGACCGGGCTGGTGCGCAATGCCAACTCCACCTGCCTGATCGGGCGCCCCTTCCAAGCTGACCTGGAGGAGGAGCTGGGGCGGCCGTTGGGGATGACCAACGACGCCGACTGCTTTACCCTGGCCGAGTGCCGTCTGGGTGCGGGACGCGGCTATGGGCTGGTGTTCGGGGTGATCATGGGGACCGGGTGTGGCGGCGGGATCTGCATCAACGGCGTGGTGCGCGAGGGGCCCCAGCGCATTGCCGGCGAATGGGGGCACCTGTCGGTGGACCCGGCCGGGACGGCCTGCTACTGCGGCAACCGGGGGTGCGTGGAGACCAAGATCAGCGGTTCCGGCGTGGAGGCGGCCTTTGTCGAACGTTACGGCGAACGGCTTTCCATGGAGCGGATCGTTGCCCGTGCCCGGGAAGGGGAGCCGCGGTGCCGGGCGGCGTTCGATCAGTTCCTGGACGACTTCGGCCGCTGCCTGGGGGGGCTGATCTCGATCCTCGACCCGGACGCGGTGGTGCTGGGGGGCGGGCTCTCCAACATCGAGGAGCTGTACACCCGCGGCCTGGAACGGGTACGGAACTATGCCTTCCACGATCACCTGGCCACCCCGATCCTGAAAAACCACCTGGGCGACTCGGCCGGCGTATTCGGCGCCGCCTGGATCGGGGTCTGAGAGGGACACCGCCATGAATATGTTCGCCAACCTGCCGGACGCCCTGCCGGACGAGGTCTTCGAGACCATCGCCGAGGCCGGCCGGGTCCGTATCGAGCGGATCGTGTCCCATGGCCAGGCCACGCCGGCTGAGGAATGGTATGACCAGGGATGGGATGAATGGGTGCTCCTGCTGGCTGGCGGTGCCGGGGTGCTCCTGGAAGGAGAGGACGAGCCGCGCCCCCTCGGACCGGGTGATTACCTCATGATCCCCGCCCATTGCCGCCACCGGGTGGCCTGGACCGCGCCAACGGAGCGGACGGTCTGGCTGGCGGTGCATATCTCCCCATGAGCGGCGCACGTGGCCGGCTACACCTTTAGTTGAAACAGATGGTTCCCTCCCCCCTTGTGGGGGAGGGGGAGGGTGGGGGGATGTTGCCATAAGAACAGGCATTGCAGTTTCCCCTCCCCCCAACCCCCTCCCACAAGGGGAGGGGGAGCTTTATGAAATTTGTGGCTACGGGGTACTAGGTGTGGCTTGGCGGGGTGGTGACTTCCGTATCCATACCTGTGAACGGGATCATACTTTCCAGATCCAGCCGCCAGGCGATCTTGCGTCTGTAGCACCATGAACTGGCATCCAGCAGTGATGCGAAGGTGCCCAATGCCGTGCTTGTCGTCGCGTCGAATACCGTATAGGTATGGTGGTGGTCCTCGCAAATGATCGCCGACATCGTCGTCACCTCTTTCCGGATACGGCACACTCTTCAGGTACGCAGCAGGCTCCTTTGTCAAAAACATTCTGCTCTCTGGCGGCAGGTAACATTAATATGTATGCGTTAATCAAAAGCAATGAGTGTGCCAAAATACAAAATACACGCTTTTTCAGTGTGATATGGTGCAGGTGTCCGATAATCGGCCATGCCGCTTGTCAGGGAAACAACAAAGCAAAAAAAATGACAGTCAGATGATTTGACAGGATCGCTAATCCGCGGGCCCAGGTGTGCCGGGCCACGAAAGGCAGTGTGTATGAAATATCAGACAGGAAGACCGGGGAGGGTCGTCGTAGCGCGTTTCAGCGATGGGGACGACGTGCTGGCCGGGTTGGCCGAAATCGTGGCCCGGGAGAACATCCGCGCCGCCAGCTTCAGCTTGGTGGGGGGCATGAAACGGGGGCGCTTCGTGGTTGGCCCGGAGAGCGAGACGATGCCGCCGGTGCCGGTGTGGCGCGAATTGGCCGAGAGTCACGAGGCGGTGGGGTTCGGCACCATCTTCTGGCAGGGAGACCAGCCCAAGGTGCATTTCCACGGCGCCTATGGCAAGCACGACAGTGTCAAGGCCGGCTGCATGCGCGAGGGCAACGAGGCGTTCCTGGTGCTGGAGGCGGTGATCACCGAGATCCTGGACGTGGATGCCGTGCGGGAACTGGACCCGGCATCGGGCATGGTGCTGTTGAGGCTCGGGTCGTGACGTCTTCCCAACGCCCCGACACAGGGCGGGTATATTTTTTCCTGATCCTGACCACCTTTTTCTGGGGCGGCAGCTTCCTGTTCAGCAAGATCGGTCTGCGGGAAGTCCCGCCAACGCTGTTCGTGTTCTCCCGCTTCACCCTGGCGACCGTACTCATGATGATCGTGTCCTGCCGCCGCCTTGGGCGCATGGATGGAACGACCCTGCGGCGCGGTATGACCGTGGGGCTGGCGCTGGGGCTGACCAACATCAGTTTCGTGTTCGGTGTCCAGGGGACCAGCATCTCCCGGGCCGGCGTCCTGAACAACCTGTTCGTGCTGTTCATCCCGCTCATCACCCGGGTGGTCTGGCGCGACCGCATCGGCCGGATCAATCTGTTCGGCATCGGCCTGGCCGTGGCCGGCATCTGGCTGTTGGCAACGGGGGGCGGGGCAGGCTTCAATCGCGGCGACCTGATCTCCACGGTCTGCGCTTTCTTCATCGCCGGCCACATCATCACCGTATCCAAGGTCCTGCGGGACGACGACGTCTACCTGGTGTCCCTGGTGCAGTTCGCCACGGTGGCGGTCATGGCCGGGCTGGTATCCCTGGTGGTTCCGCTGCCGCATTTCACCGTCACAACGACCGCCGTAATGCCCATCGTCTACTGTGCGGTCTTCCCCACAGTGGTCTGTTTTACCCTGCAGAACGCCTTTCAGCGCTACGTCACCCCCACCAGGGCCGGGCTGATCTATACGCTCGATCCGGTCTGGAGCCTTATGGCTGGTTTCGCATTTTTGGGTGAGCGCCTGACCAGCCGTGAATGGCTGGGGTGCGGGCTGATCTTCCTGGCGGTGCTCCTGCCGTTGGCGGTGCGCTATGCCGCGGAGCGCCGGCTTATTGGCCGGTATGTCGGGAGCCCCGCGTCATGAGGGGGCTGGACAGGAGCCATGATGGGGCTTGAGTTTTCGGCGGAAATGGGGTAATGTGCTTTTCCCGCTTCCGGAGAGGTGTCCGAGTGGTCGATGGTGCCTGACTCGAAATCAGGTGTACGGAAACGTACCTAGGGTTCGAATCCCTACCTCTCCGCCACTAAATTTACTGCACAATCAATAGGTTGCCTGTTGATTGTGCCATAAAAACCCCTGACTTCCACCAAACTTTCACTATAAGGAATTTGGTAGAAGGGCAGGGGTTTCTTTTTGACCTCTACGAAGTCCTTGCCAAAGTAATTCAAAATATCCCAGTAATCGCTTTCCAGCCCGTCGGTGTATGCATGCGCCCGATCAGGAAGCTGAACAGAAGCGGCTTTACGTCCTGCTGCAGATTTGAGCTAATCAGGTTCCGATTCAGGGCCGGGCCCAGGCACTACCCACCTGCATGTAAAAAACGGTGTTGTTCGGGGCGAAGGCCAGGTCGAAGCCGAGGTGAATCCCGTACTCGCGCGCCAGTTCGTAGCGGAAGCCAAAGCCGCCGGTGGCGATCGCCTGGCTGCTGCTAAATTGCTCGAAGTGGTTCCACGCCGCGCCCCCTCCACCGAAGCCCACCACGCTGAACCGCTCCCAGAATTGCCATCTCAGTTCTGTCTCGATTTGCGCGATTTCTTCTCCCTGGTAGCGCAGCGCCGGCGCGCCGCGTAGTCCGATATAGGGCCGCAGGTAAAAAGGTTCGTTACCAAAGCTCGCTGCGACGTCGCCCCGTAACCCGAGTGTTAGCTTGCGGTGCAAAGGAATGAACTGCAGCAGGGTAAGCCGCACGCGCTGAAATTCACTGTCCCCACCCAATGCCTCGCTGAAAAGCCCTGCCGAGACATCCACGTAGGTGCCACGGTTGGGGGTGAAGATGTTGTCGCGGCTGTCGTAGGTCAAGGACGGTGTCAGTCCGCCCGCTTTCGACTCGTGCGGGACATTTGGCACGCCCTGCGTTCCTGGCGGCGCGTCGAAATTTACTTCTGTGCTGGAAAAGGCGTAACTCAGCCCTGCCCAGAGGCGCGAGTTGCCGAGGCGGGCTTTTCCCTGCAGCGTACCTCCGTGGGGCTTGATATTGTATGAGAGGGGATGCGCTGCCAGTTCCGAGGAATTGCCGATGCCGTGGAAGTCAAGATTGACGGAGGCGAAAAGTAAGCCCGCCAAGGTTTGCAGCCGGCCGCCCAGCCAATAACGCATGTCAGCCGCCATGAGGCCCTTGGTACCGTTCTCGGTTCCCATGCCGCCGACGAAGGTGATGTTGGGGCGGATCAAGTCATCGGACCCGCGCGGCAGCGGCTTGCTAAGGAAGACTAAGCCACCCGCTGCGCCGTATCCCACAGCCGGTTCCGTGATTGGCACAACCAGGGGGAGAAAACCGTATTTTTCCTTAAGGAAACCACTTACGTCAAGCCAGCCGTCTTCTGCTGAGTAAAACTTCGATTCGGCTTTATCGTTCGCGGGGGCATCGCTGGGAAGGTCCTGGCCGAAAACGGCGCAGCAGCAGATCGGCAGGGCAAGCAGACTTAAGGAGATGGACTGAAAGGATCTCATGCTTTTCTCCACTACTGCTTCGCTCACCCTATCTCTTGCATCGCCCGGTACCGCATTTGTCCTTTCGCTAATGATTACCTAACATTATATCCGATGACGCCTCCCGGTCAATCAGGCTGCAAATTCGTGCTAATCAGGTTTCTTTATGCCACAAACTGACATAAAAATGGTCACTACGGTTTGAACGAATAAAACTCATTCTAACAGCCACATAACTAGCTGATATATGTATTGAAAGTTTTTAGGGGTATATTTGGGGGTATCTGCTCAG
>DATBXI010000371.1:0-7503 GCA_036514355.1 Desulfuromonadaceae bacterium | reverse complement strand
TTGCTGGATGGCCTTGCCGATGGTCAGGTAGCGATAGCGGGGGTCGGTCCCCTCGACGATGATCCAGGGGGCCTCGGCCAGGCTGGTGGCGCGCAGCATCCGCTCCGAGACCTGGCGGAACCGGTCGTAGTGCTTGAAATTGCGCCAATCGCCGTCCGTGACCCGCCAACGGGTCTTGGGATCCTTTTCCAGGAGCTTGAGGCGTTTCTTCTGCTGGTCATGGGAGAGGTGCAGCCAGAATTTGAGCACCAGCGCCCCCTCGTCGCAGAGCATCTTTTCGAAACGGATGATCCGCTCCAGGCGCTGGTCCAGTTCGGCGTTCTTGATCTCTCCGTAGACGTTCTCCACCAGCGGCGCCGAATACCAGGTGCCGATGAAGATGCCGATCTTCCCCTTGGGAGGCAGCACGCGCCAGTAGCGCCACATGGGGGGGCGCTCCTGCTCCTCGTCGGTCAGCTCCCGCAGGGCATGGGTCTCAATGTGGCGCGGGTCCATCCACTCGTTGAGGATGTTGACCGTTTCCCCCTTGCCGGCGCAATCTACCCCGGCAATCAGGATGACGACCGGAAACCTCATGGATTGCAGCAGGTCCACTTGGGAGTCCAGCAACGCCTCCCGCAGGGCCGGCACCTCCTTTTTCCAGGTTTCCTTGTCGATCTTGTGGCCCAGCTCTGCGGATTCGAACATTGCTCTCCCCCTTGCACTCGCGCCATGATATGCGGCAGACACAGCAGGTACAACTGTATCACAGGAACGCCCCTTGTATACAAAACAGGGCCAATTTCGCCCTGTCAACATTTTTGCCTGGAACATCAAACAAAAATATGGTAAAAAAATCCGTTATCAAAAATCAGGAGGTTACAGGTGAAAAAAGCCATAGTAACGCTGCTCGCCATCACAGCCATCGCCCTTGCCGGGTGTAATAGCAAACCGAAGACCGAGGCGCCGAATGCGGCTGCCCCGCAGGCTCAGGTCCCGGCGGCCGCCAACGCCAATCCCCACGCCGGCATGAAACCCCAGGATTTCCCCGCTGGTTCGGGCCAGAAGGCCAAGGTCAGCCAGACCATGAATGCCGGCGGCTATACCTACGTGGAAGCCACGGACGAAAAAGGCAAGGTATGGCTGGCGCTGCCCCAGACCACGGTTGCCGTGGGTGATGCCATCGAGTATCCCAAGGATGCCATGCCCATGACCAACTTCAAGAGCAAGACCCTCAACAGGACATTCGACAAGATCCTGTTCGTCCCCGGCATCAGGGTCAACAAGTAGGCTGCAGTTCCAGCGCAGAACCCGAAAGCGGGGCCATCAGGCCCCGCTTTTTTTTGTAGCCTCTCGCGCCGCCAGGGCCGAGCGTGATGGCCCGTGATTGGGCACCAGGGCCAGTACCCGACGATGACAGGCCATTGCCTGCCGCGTTCTGCCCGTTGCGTCGTACAACTCTCCCAACAGGTACCATCCCCAGGGGTTATCCGGCTGCTGCTCCGTGATCTCGCGAAACTCCTGCTCGGCCAACCCCTCATCGCCGTTCTGCCGGTACCACTCGCCCGCCAGCACGTTCGTTGTATAACAATACCCCAGCAGCGCTTTCTGGTGCCGGAAGCGCTCCGCATCCCCGGGCGCATGCCGGCTAATGGCCTTCAGGAGCCGGTCGGCATTCCTGCCCGGACGTCCGGACGCATACACCGCGGCATCACGGTTCTCCTCAAACAGTTCCCGTTTGACCCGCCCGCTGGCCACCGCCTCTTCGAACAGGCGCGTGCCGGGATAGTAGGCCAACGGCGAGACATACCCGTCGTCCGCCTGGATGCGGCGCAGTAAGCCGATGGTCTGGTTGATGTCGTCCGCGGTTTCGCCGGGGACATCGCTGATCAGGTACACGGAAAGATTGATGCCGACCCGCCGGATCAGGCCGGCGACCGTCTCCACCTGGGCCGGCTCGATCAGCTTCCCCAACATGGCGAGGATGCGCGGCGAACCCGATTCGACCCCGAGTTGGACACATTCGCAGCCGCTGCGCTTCATCCACATCAACAGCTCTTCGTCGAGGGCGCTGACGCGGGACTGGCAGTTCCAGAGGATATGCGCCTTGCGGTCGATCAATTGGCGGCAGAAGGCGATGGCGCGGCTGCGGTCAGCGGTGAAGGTGTCGTCCCGCAACGAGAAGTAGATCAAGCCGTACTGGTCGCGGATGTACAGGATCTCGTCCACCATATGGCCGGGTGAACGGAAACGGATCTGCCGGCTCCAGAATCCGGGCGAGCTGCAAAAGTGGCACACAAAGGGGCATCCCCGGGCGGTGAGGATGAATTCGGGCTGCAGGTCGCGGTCGACGCCGATGGCACCGTCCAGATAGCGGGCAGGCACGGGAAGCCGGTCGAGCTCGTGCAGCAGCGGGCGGTGCGGGTTGATCCTGACCTCCGCGCCCTGGCGGAAGGCGATCCCCGTGGTATGGTGCCAATCCCGCCCTTCGGCATGGCAGGCCACAAGCTCCCGGAGCGTCTCCTCCCCCTCCCCCATAACGACGATGTCCACCGGTGATCCCGGGCGCAGAATCTCCTGAAAACAGAAGGTGGCGTGCGCTCCCCCCATGATGATGGTGCTGGCGGGCAGCGTGCGCCGCACGAGCCGGGCAAGCGCCAGTGAGGCGTGACGGTTGTGGGTCCATTGGGAGATGCCCACGATGGCGGGCCGGATGGCATCAAGCTGGTGTGCGATGGCCGCGTCCGGCCAGGCTGAGAAATTGGCCAGCACGCTATCGAAGCCAGCCTCCTTCAGGCAGGCATGGAGATAGCACACTCCCGTGGGCAGGAGGCTGATGTAGGGCTCGTCCCGGTCGGACGCCCCGGATATGTAGGCAAGCAGAATCTTCATGGCAAAAAAAATCCGGGTCATGTGTGACCCGGATTGTTGGTTCGTGACTGGTGGCGTACTGCTCAGTTGTTCAGGTTAAATGAAAGCCCGAGCGTATCGTTGGTCATCACGTCGCTGTCGCGCTCCTCTTCGACCCCCTGGAGCAGCTCGTTGAAGTTTATGTCGGGCACGTCCTTGCCGACCCGCCGTGCCCCCAGGTACCGGGAGAGGTAGTAGGGGGTGTCCATGGAGGAGATCACCACCCGGTGGTCGCGGGAAGAGGCGTGGATCATCTTTCGGTTGCCCAGGTAGATCCCCACATGGGACGGGAAGCGGGCATAGGTCTGGAAAAAGACCAGGTCGCCCTTCTGCAGATCACCACGCATCACTTCGGCGCCTGCGGAGAACTGCTCCCGGGCGGTACGCGGCAGGTTGACCTTCTGCTCGCGAAAGACCTGCTGGACGAAACTGGAACAATCCAGGGCGTTGCGGCTGTTGCCGCCGAAACGGTAACGGGCGCCCAGAAAGCTGTAGGCCGATTTCTTCAACTTGCCGATGCCGGTGCCGCTGTCCTCAAGATTTTTTGCCAGGTCCACCGGCCGGTCGGCATCGATGTCGCTCAATTCCGCCAGCGAATCGGAGAATTCCCGTTCGTTCAGCAGGTCACGACTGACCAGTTGCAGCCTGTTCGTGGCCGCAGCAGTCCGCACCGACTCGTCGGCAGCGGGGAGCGTCTCCGTCAGCGCCAGCATCTGGCCCGGCTTGATCCGGTTACCTTTCAGGCCGTTGAGACGTCGCAGATCGGCCATCTTGACGCCGGTCTTCTTGGCGATCTTCGGGAGGGTATCACCCTTCACGACCTTGTAGCTCTGGGCCTTGGCGGCCATCTTTGCCTTCCTGGTCTGGGCATCGACATGGGAAGGGATGATCAGACGCATACCCTTTTCCACGTGGGTTCCAGTCAGGCTGTTGACGGATTTGAGTTCATCGAGGGAAACGTGATACTTGCGCGCGATGGAGTGGAGTGATTCGCTTTTGCGCACGATGTGGGTCTTGGAGGCCAGAACCAATTGAGGAGAAGCCAGCAACATGAGACATATCGCTAAGATACGACGGGTATGTATCATCGTTCCCCCTTCCAGTGTTCTAGTTTAATGCATGGCTGTTTTATAATAGATACAATCCAAAGTCAACCTTTAATGTGTTTACACAAGCCGTCCCGCCGAACACAAACACCGCAACCCATTGAATTATCGAACCAACCTGTGGGATACCACCTTGACGGCCACCGGTTCGTCCCTCAGGATGCTGACCCGTTTTATCGGCGCCAGGAGATTTTTGCGGTATTCCTTTCCCCTGCTCAGCCGGCTGGCATCGATCTCCTCCGTACCAACCGCTTCGATCCGCGCCACCTGGCTGGCAGGCCCTTCCACCTCCACCCAGGCCGGTTCCGCGACAATTTCCATACCCGGCTCCGGGCTCCCTTTCAGGGTAACCCTGACCGGCACTTTCTTGCGCACCTTCCGTTCGGCCACCACCTTGATCGACGGCGGCGTAACACCCGCAATCACCATGCCCGAGGGGAGATTGAAGTCGGTATTCCTGATCCGGACCGACGTCTGTCCCTCACGGACCCCCGACAGGTCCACGTCCGCGACCAGGTCCAGCTTTGCCGGCGGCGGGGTCAGGCTGGAGAAGGATTTCACCTGCACATCCACCTCCTCGGGCACGCTCCGCACCAGGACCAGTTCATCGGGAAGGCTTTGCAGCCTGACCGGCGCAGTGACCGTGGTGATCTGCCCCTGGCGGGAGGTGATCAACACCCAAAATGCCGTGACCATGAGCAGAATCGCCGTTTTCGGCACCAGGTTGGAGAACAGGCGCTGCCGCAGGGTCATGCGGGGACGCTTGGCTACGGGACTGACCAGCCTCTCCAGGGTAACGACCAGCTCAACCGGCGTAGCGACACGGCGCAACTCACCGGCCACGGCCAGCGACACTTCGCCCCGCTCCTCAGAGACCACCAGCACAACGGCGTCGCTTCGCTCGGAAAGCCCCAGGGCCGCACGGTGGCGTGTTCCCAGGAACTGGGGGATATCGGCGTTGACCGACAGGGGGAGGTGACACGAAGCCAGGGCGACCCTGCCGTTCTGTACCAGCACGGCACCGTCGTGGAGCGGTGCGCCATCGATGAAGATCGCCTCGATGATCTGCGGGGAGATCTCGCAGTCCAGCCGCACGCCGTTCAGCATCAGTTCGGACAGGGACTCGCTGCGCTGGATGACGAGGATCGCGCCCAGCCGCTTGGACGCCAGCGCGAACAGCGTCTCGGCAATCTCCTGGAAGCGGGTATGCTGCTGAGTCTGGTGGTCTTCGAACAGGTAGCGCAGCAGGCTGATGCGGTACAGCGCCTGCCGAATCTCGGCCTGGAATACCACGATGATCAGCACGATCAGGACCGCACCCAACTCCTGCAGTATCCAGCTGGTCATATACAGGCCAAGGAAACGGGTGGCAAAGTAGATCAGCGTCACCACTCCCAGCCCCAGCAGCACCTGCATGGCGCGGGTCCTGCTGAACCATGTATAGAGCTGGTACAGCAGAAAGGTCATGATCAGGATGTCGGCCACATCCTGGATGCGAATGAATGACGGCACCGTTACTTCCCCTTGGCCATGCGGCGCGGCCCGTGAATTGATGGTTTCTCCTGCCCGACGACGGTTGAGCGGTTCTGCATGGCAAGCCGGGCCGCATCATGCCTGCGGATATCCTCGGCCACCTCCGCCTTGAGCGGCGGATTCGGATTCGGTTCCGGCAGCTTGTCCAGATAGGCCGCCTCGGTATAGACGTTGCGGGCATTCCACATGGAGAAGCCGGAAACTCCCGCATCACGGGCCGCCTGGATCTGATCCACGATCATTTTCTTGTCGTACGCCGCCCCCAACTTGAAGTCCTGCAACCAGGGACGCATCCTGGCCCGCTTCCCCTCCAGCCGCTTCACCCCGCGCATGCAGGCATCGTAGATGACGCGGTAGGGATACTCGGCCGGGTTCTTAAGCCCCAGATGGCCGCGAGGATAGTGGGAGGGATAGATCATGGGGCAGACATAGTCCACGTAATCGGCCACGTCCTGGATGCGCTGCCCGATGTTCAGGTCGTCGTCCGCCATGGTGGTCAGGCCGAAAATATCGGCCGAGGTGAGCACGTCCACCGGCTTCATCTGCTGGTCCACGTACTGGAAGAAGCTGCGGATGACCTCGTGCTTTGGCACGTCCCCCTTATACTTCGGGTAGGAAAGGGCCTTCAGCCTGCCATCGGTGGGGAAGCGGACATAATCGAACTGCACCTCGTCGAACCCCCGGGCCGCAGCTTCCTTGGCTATGGCGATGTTGTACTCCCAGACCTCCCTGGAGGCCGGGTCGACCCAGGCCAGTCCCTTGCGGTCCCTCCAGGCGCCCCCCCCTTTGCTGCCCACGGCCAGATCGGGCCGGGCCTTGGCCAGATTGGGGTCCTGGAACACGGCGATGCGCGCTATGGTATGGATCTTCCGGTCGCGGCAGTATTTCAGGATGGCGTCCAGGTCCCTGATGCGCCGCTCATGGGCACCGGTCTGTGCCACCAGCGGGACCTTGGAATCATACCCCACCCTGCCGGTGCTGTCCTTGATATCGATTACCACTGCATTCAGGCAGGAACGGGCCGCCATGTCGATCAAGACCGGGAAGCGGCTGATGCCCGCCGTCCAGGAGGTGATGTACAGCGCCCGGAAGTCGGTGGTGAGGAGCTGCTGGCGCTTGGATACTGCCGGCGGTGCGGGTGCGGCACCGTTGCCCGGCAGTGACGCTGCTGCCTGGGGTGCCGTGTGTCCCGGCACCAGATTCGTGCATGCTAAAAAGCCGGCCACCGCCAGACCTGCGGCCGCAAGCAGCCAGATGACAACCTTCTTCACTCAAATGCTCCGTCTTGATTTTGCTGGTCTTATGCCCAGGAAGTGTGTTACAAGGCAAAAGTGTAGATATATAGCATCAATTCCGTGCAAAGGGTAGCATAAAACCATGTTCAGGCTCTCAGAAAAAGGCGAAAAAATCCAGCAGATGTTCGGCACCATCGCCCCGCGGTATGACTTTCTCAACCGGCTGCTCAGCTTCGGCATCGACCGCCGCTGGCGCACCAAGGCGGTACGGCTGCTCAAATACCGGGACGGGGCGCGCATATTGGATGTGGCCACCGGAACCGGCGACGTGGCGCTGGAGATCGCCCGCGCAACCCCCCCCTCGGTACGGATCACCGGCGCCGACTTCTGCCGGGAAATGGTGGAACTGGGCGAGGCCAAGGTGGCTGCGTCACCCTATGCGGAG
This sequence comes from Desulfuromonadaceae bacterium, assembly GCA_036514355.1. Classification (GTDB taxonomy): domain Bacteria; phylum Desulfobacterota; class Desulfuromonadia; order Geobacterales; family Pseudopelobacteraceae; genus JACPFJ01. The sequence goes on along the minus strand of DATBXI010000371.1, from coordinate 295 downwards.
CGGATCGACTTCCGGGTGGCCCCGTGCGAGGACCTCCCCTTTCCGGACAACACCTTCGACTCGATTACCATCGCCTTCGGGATCAGGAACGTGGTGGACAGGAAGCTGGGACTGGCGGAGATGTGGCGGGTGCTGCGGCCCGGCGGGCGCTTGATCATCCTGGAGTTTTCCACCCCGCGCTCGCAGGTGTTCCGGCAGATCTATTACTTCTACTTCCGCCGGCTGTTGCCGGTCATCGGGGGACTGTTCTCACGCTACAACGCCTATAAATACCTGCCCGACTCGGTGCTGGAAT
>DATBXI010000370.1:0-2050 GCA_036514355.1 Desulfuromonadaceae bacterium | reverse complement strand
CCGCCCCGCATCGTCACCGCCGGCAAAGAGCCGAGCGGCGCAATCAAACAGGATAGCCGCATGATCGGGAAGTTCGCAGCTTTCCGTGCTGAACCCGTGGGTCCGGTACAACTCCTTGAGCCGGATCATGAACTCCCCCTTTTTCTGGGTGTCTCCATGCACGTGATGGCTCAGATAGGGGGCGCAGAGCGGGTTGAAGTCGAAGGTACGCACGTATTCCTCCTGCAAAGCTCCCAAGCCGCTGGCCGCCACGTAGGTGACAAAAGGGGACATATCCGTATCCAGCCCGGTTTCGGCCAGGCAGCGGGCGAGCGATTCCGCCGCATCGAGCACAATGCCCTTGTCCCGCGGATAATCGAACAGCACGGCCAGGTGCCGGTATCCCTCTCCCGGTTTCATAGGCCACCCCGCGTCGTATGGGCGATGCCGAAGCCTTTGCTCCCCTTGCGCCGTTCCGGCTCCAGGGCTTCACGCTGCTGGGGCGGAATGACGTTCCGCTCGTTGTACCGGGCGATGGTGAAGAGCCGGTAGAGGCGTTCAACCATGGGAGTGTCGAGTCCCACCCCGTGCAGGGCCTTTTCGTCCAGGGCCTCCCCCAGGTTGCGGCGGCGCATCTCCTTGCGCAGCACGATCAGCTTTCTCAGCACCTCGGCCACCACCTCCTCGTTGCCGCCGGCAAACAGATTGGCCAGGTAGCCGATGGGGGCCCGCAGGATGTCCAGGTTCGGAATGCCGTCATGGGCCATCACCTCGTGGGAGACGGTCTTGGACGACAGCACCGGCGACAGGGGGGGGATGTACCAGGCCATGGGCATGGTCCTGAACTCGGGATGGAGCGGCAAGGCCATGGCGCTCTCCTTGATCAGGGTATAGGCCGGCGACGTGCGGGCCGCGGTGAGCCACGCCTCGGGAACGCCGTTGGCACGGGCCGCAGCCTGCACATCAGGGTCGCGGGGGTCGAGGATCAGGGAGCGCTGCGCCCCCACCAGATCCCGATCATCCACGGCCAGGCGCGCCTCCACCTGGGCCGCGTCGTACAAGATGACCCCCAAATAGCGGATCCGGCCGCTGCAACTGTGGGCGCAGGCATTGCACTGGCCGGTTTCGGTGCGGGGATAGCAGAAGATGCACTTTTCCGCCTTGCCGCTGGTCCAGTTGTAGTAGACCTTCTTGTAAGGGCAGGCGCTGGTGCAGAACCGCCATCCCTTGCAGACCTCCTGGTCCACCAGGACCACGCCGTCCTCGCCCCGTTTGTAGATGGCCCGGGACGGGCAGGCGGCCACGCAGCCCGGGTTCAGGCAGTGGTTGCAGAGCCGGGGGAGGTAGAACATGAAGAGCCGGTCGTACTCCTCCAGGATCCGCTTGTCCTCCAGGTTGATATCGCTGGCGGCGTACTTGGTGCTGCCGGACAGGTCGTCGTCCCAGTTGGGGCCCCCCGTGATGGTGTCGATTTTTTTGCCGGTCACCAGGGAGACCGTGTCCGCCACCGGCTGGTCGTTATCGGCCGGCGCCTTGTGCAGGTTGGCATAGTCGTGGGTGAACGGCTCGTAATACTCCTCCAGCTTGGGCATGTTGGGCTGGAAGAAGATGTTGAGCAGGCTCGGCACCTTGCCCAGGGCGCGCAGCTTCAGCTTACCGTTTTCCCGGACCCACCCCCCTTTGAACCTGCTCTGGTCTTCCCACTGTTTGGGGTAGCCGGAGCCCGGTTTGGTCTCCAGGTTGTTCCACCACATGTATTCGGCCCCCTGCCGGTCGGTCCAGATGTTCTTGCAGGCGATACTGCAGGTGTGGCAGCCGATGCATTTGTCCAGATTGAGAACCATTACCAGTTGTGCCCTGACATCCATTGCGTCACCCCCTCAGCTTTCTGACGACCACGTAGCAGTCGCGGTTCACGCCGGTCGGTCCCCAGTAATTGAAGTAATAGCTGAACTGGGCATACCCCCCCAGCATCAGGGTCGGCTTGAGGCGTATGCGCGACAGGCTGTTGTGCACCCCGCCCCGTTTCCCGGTCTTGCGGGATTTGGGAACGGCCAGGGTGCGCTCGGGC
>DATBXI010000369.1:0-2541 GCA_036514355.1 Desulfuromonadaceae bacterium | reverse complement strand
TTGACAGTTTTGTCCTGACCCAGGCCAAAAACAAGAGAGCGGAGCCGCCATCAAAGGTAACTCCGCCTCAGGAAAAACCCGCACCACGGCAGAAACGTGCGGCAACTGCCGAGCCCTCAGCACCATCCCCCCAAAAAGCACCCAAACTGCCGCCACAGCCAGGCCCCAACGCCATCCTGCTCTCCGTGGCCGAGATGTGCAGCCTGCTCAGGATCTCCAGGGCCACCCTGATCCGGATGGACAAGGCAGGCAAGCTCCCCGGCAGGATCAAGCTGGGGGGCTCGGTCCGGTTCCATCGTGAGACCGTCGAAGCCTGGCTGAAGGAGCTGATCACTCCCCCTGCACCATAAAAAACCGCCCAGCAGGCATTCCATCCGGCTGGGCGGTCGTAACCGTCCGTCTATCCGCTTGTTAGTCTATTCGTACCCCAGCTCCCGCAGCACGGCGGTCCGCTCGGTCCAGCGCTCCTGCACCTTGACGAACAGTTCCAGGAATACCCTGGTGCCCAACAGCCGCTCGATGTCCGCGCGGGCCGCCTGGCCGATTTTCTTCAGCATGGCTCCCTTTTTCCCGATCACGATCCCCTTCTGCCCTTCCCGTTCCACCAGGATGGTGGCGCTGATAGCGATCACGCCGTTATCCCGCTCCTTGAACTCATCCACAACCACGGCCGTGGCATAGGGGACCTCCTCGCCGGTGAAGCGGAAGACCTTTTCCCGCACCAGTTCGGCAACGATGAACTTCTCCGGGAGGTCGGTGAGGATGTCCTCGGGAAAATAGGCCATTCCCTCGGGGAGACGGGCCCGCACCATATCCACCAGGCGCTCCACACCATCTCCGGACTGGGCCGATATGGGCACCACCTCGGCAAACGGGTGGAGACGCGACAGGTCGGTAATGAGCGCCAGCAGCCGCTCCTTGGGCTCCACCCGATCCACCTTGTTCAGCACCAGAAACACCGGAGAACTCGTCTTGGCAACGATCTCTTGCAGGAACTGCTCGTCCCGCTGGCTAGCGGCGTCCACCACCAGGAGCAGAAGGTCGATGCCGCTCAGGGCCGACAGGGCCGCCTCGACCATGCCCCGGTTAAGGCGGCTCTTGGCAGCGTGGATGCCGGGGGTGTCCACGAACACGATCTGGCTTGCATCGTCGGAGAGGATGCCCCGGATGGTGTTGCGGGTGGTCTGGGGCTTGTCCGAGACCGCCACGATCTTCTCCCCCAGGATGCGGTTCAGGAGCGTGGACTTGCCCACGTTGGGGCGGCCGATGATGGAGACGAATCCGGATTTGAATGCGTTGTTTTTCATAGTGTTATCACTCTATCATTTATGTACTGATTTATGTTTTCACCGCAGAGGACGCTGAGGATCGCAGAGGAAAGTCAAAATCAAAGACTTGATTCAGGGCACCCCAAAATCGGTTTGTCTTGTTCCGCCGTTTCTCTGCGCGCTCTGCGTCCTCTGCGGTGCAAGATCACTTTTTAGCCCAGGTATCCTTCAAGGTCACGATCCGGTTGAATACGGGCTTGCCCGGCTTTGAGTCCACCGGGTCGGGACGGAAATACCCCTGCCGCTCGAACTGGTAGCGGGTCTCCGGAGCGGCAGTGGCCAGGCTCGCTTCCAGTTTTGCCGCTGGAACGATTTCCACCGACTGGGGGTTGAGGAACTGCTTGTAATCGGCCCCGCCACGGTCCGGGTTGGGGTCGCTGAACAGCCGGTCGAACAGGCGCACCTCGGCATCCATGCTACTGGCTGCGGCAACCCAGTGGATGGTTCCCTTGATCTTGCGGCCGTCGGCGGCCGAGCCCCCGCGGGAGGCCAGATCGTACTCACACTGCACTTCCACCACCCTCCCCTGTTCATCCTTCACCACGCCAGTACACTTGACGATATAGGCGTAGCGCAGGCGCACTTCGGCGCCGGGGGTCATGCGGAAGAACCCCTTGGGGGGCGTCTCCTCGAAATCATCCTGTTCGATGAAGATCTCACGGGAGAAGGTCACGGTCCGGCTCCCCATCTCCGGCCGCTGGGGGTGATTGGCGGCATCGAACTCCTCGGTTTGGCCTTCGGGGTAGTTGGTGATCACCACCCTGAGGGGGCGCAGCACGGCCATGGCCCGGGGCGCCCGTTCGTTCAGGTCCTCCCGGACGCACTCCTCCAGCACCGACATGTCGATCCAGGAATCGCTCCTGCCCACGCCAATCCGCTCGCAAAAGGCCCGCACCGCCTCGGGGGTGTAGCCGCGGCGCCTGATCCCCATGAGGGTCGGCATGCGCGGGTCGTCCCAGCCGCTGACGGTCTTACTGTTCACCAGTTCGTGCAGTTTGCGCTTGCTCATCACTGTGTAGGTCAGGTTGAGCCGGGCAAACTCGTACTGGCGGGGCCGATTGGGCACCGGCAGGTTGTCCAGGAACCACTCGTAGAGCGGCTTGTGGTCCTCGAACTCCAGGGTGCAGATGGAATGGGTGATCCCCTCGATGGCATCCGACTGGCCGTGGGCAAAGTCGTACATGGGGTAGACCTTCCAGGCGTCACCCACGTG
>DATBXI010000368.1:0-5764 GCA_036514355.1 Desulfuromonadaceae bacterium | reverse complement strand
AAGAAGAGCAGCAGACCGGCGGTTTCCACCGCTCCATGAGCGAACTGCTGAAGAGCGAGATCGCGGTGCCGGTCATCTGCGACGACGAGGTGATCGCGGTGATCTGCCTCAATTCCCTGCATTACGACTACTTCCGCGAGGAACACCGCCGCATCCTGCAGATCATCGGCTCCCTGACCGCCCGCCACATCTCGGACCTGCAGCGCATCGAGCGGTTGCAGGGTGAGGTCAACCGCCTGGCCACGGACGTGGCCTACAAGGACCCCCACGTCTCCTCCTACCGCCTGGGAAACATCATCGGCAACAGCCCCGCCTCCCAGGCAGTGGTGGAGTTCATCAACACCGTCTCCCCGCCGCTCTTCAACCGCATCGTCTTCTGGAACCGCAACCTGCTCCAGGAGGCCACCATCGGGCTCCCCTCCATCCTGGTGACCGGCCCCACCGGCTCGGGCAAGGAGTTCTTCTTCAACAACCTGTACAACAAGCTCAACGAACTGTACCGCGCGGGGCTCACCCCCGGCGGTGAGCTGCCGGTCAAGAAGTCCAACATTGCCGCCTATTCGGGCGAGCTGACCTACTCGGAGCTGTTCGGTCACAAGAAGGGGGCCTTCACCGGCGCCTACAGCGACCGGCGCGGCATCCTGGAGGAGACCATGGGGGGGATCGTCTTCCTGGACGAGATCGGTGACGCCGACCCCAAGACCCAGGTGCAACTCCTGCGCTTCCTGGACAACGGCGGCTTCTTCCGCCTGGGGGAGAACACCGAGCGCTACAGCCGGGTGCTCCTGGTGGCCGCCACCAACAAGAACCTGCAGGAGGAGATCGCGGCGGGCCGCTTCCGCGAGGACCTGTACCACCGCCTGGCCGAGCTCTCCATCCGCTTGCCGTCCCTCAACGAACGGCGCGAGGACATCCCCGACCTGTCGGTGCACTTCCTGGGCAAGCTCTACCGCACCTACCGCGGCGAGGAGGAGCCTGCCGACAAGCCGCCCACCCTCTCCGGGGATGCCAAGGACATCCTCACGCGGCACAGCTACAAGGGCAACATCCGGGAACTGCGCAGCATCCTGCTGCGGGCACTTTTTTTCCGGCGCGCCCATGTCATCACCGGTGATGCCATCGCCATGGCCATTGCCGGCACGGGGAGCGCCGAGGGCGTCGCCGCCCTGCCCGCTGCCCGCGACCTGGACGAGCGCCTGGCAAACGACATCCTGGCACGGATCGCCGGCGGTGGGGATTTCTGGACAGAGGTGTACGAGCCGTTCTCCCGCAGCGACATCTCGCGGGAAACGGTGCGGCTGGTGATCGAGAAGAGCCGGGGCATTGCGGGCAAGACCATGCCGGCCGTGGCGCGTCACCTCAAAGCGATGGACCAGACAACCGACAGTGCGGAGGCACAGCGCCGGCTGTTCCGGTTCAAGAACTTCCTCTACAAGACCGTGCGCATCGGCTGACACGACGACACGGCTGGAATGAAACACAAACGCCCCGCCGGGATCCCGGCGGGGCGTTTGCGTGTGGTGCGTGCGCGGCGTCCGTTTTTCGCCTTACAAGCTCTCGATCTGTCGCACCTGCTTGTAGTTGAGACGGTTCAACGCATGGATATAGGCCTTGGCCGAGGCCTCGATGATGTCGGTGGACGACCCCTTGCCCACAACGGTATGGGTCCCTTCGGCCACCCGCACGGTGACCTCCCCCTGGGCGTCGGTGCCGCCGGTGATGGAGCCGACGTTGTACTGCATCAGCTTGGCCTTGGTCTTGGTCAGCTTCTTGATGGCCTTCAGCGTCGCATCCACCGGGCCATCCCCCAGTTCGGCGGTGCGCACCGGCTGGCCGTTGATCTCCAGCTGCACGGTGGCGGTGGCCACGGCAAAGGAGCCGCAGGTGACGGTGATGTGCCCCAGGCGGTATTTGTCCTCCAGACGTGACTCCTCGGCGGCAATGGCCTCCAGATCCTCGTCGAAAACCTCCTTCTTCAGGTCGGCCAGGGCCTTGAAGCGCTCGAAGGCCCGGTTGAGCTTCTCGTCGTCAAGCTCGTACCCCAACTCCACCAGGCGCTTGTTGAAGGCGTGGCGGCCGGAATGCTTGCCCAGCACCAGGGCGTTGGCGGACAGCCCGACCGATTCGGGGGTCATGATCTCGTAGGTGGACTTCTCCATCAGCACGCCGTGCTGGTGTATGCCCGCCTCGTGGGCAAAGGCGTTGGCCCCGACAACGGCCTTGTTGGGCTGTACGCCGATGCCGGTGATGCTCGTCAGCAGGCGGCTGGCCGGGGTGAGATGCTCGGTGGCCACGTTGCAGGCAAAGGGGAGGATGTCTTTCCGCGTGCGGAGAATCATGACGAACTCCTCCAGGGAGCAGTTGCCGGCACGCTCGCCGATGCCGTTGATGGTGCACTCCACCTGGCCGGCGCCGGCCTGGACGGCGGCGACGGAGTTGGCCACCGAAAGCCCCAGGTCGTTGTGGCAGTGCACCGAGATGATGGCCTTGTCGATGTTGGGGACATTGTCCTTCAGGTATTTGATGATGTTGAAATACTCGAAGGGGATGGTGTAGCCCACCGTGTCCGGGATGTTGACCGTGGTGGCGCCCGCGGCGATCACCGCCTCCACCACCTCGGCCAGGAACGGCAGCCGGGTGCGCACCGCGTCCTCGCAGGAGAACTCCACGTTGGGGGTGTAGGAGGCGGCCCGCTTGACCGCCTTGACCGCCGTGGCCAGCACCTTGGCCGGCTCCATCTGCAGCTTGTACTTCATGTGGATGTCCGAGGTGGCGATGAAGGTGTGGATGCGCCCCTTGTCGCCGGCGTACTTCAGCGCCTCCCAGGCCCGGTCGATATCCTTGTCGTTGGAGCGGCACAGTCCGGCGATCTCCGGCCCCTTGATGGTCTGGGCCACCTTTTTCACCGCCTCGAAGTCGCCGTCCGAGGCGATGGGGAACCCGGCTTCGATCACGTCCACGTTCAGCTTCTGGAGCTGCCGGGCAATGCGCAGCTTCTCCTCGATGTTCATGCTGTTGCCCGGCGCCTGCTCGCCGTCCCGCAGCGTTGTATCGAAAATCCTGATGATCTTGCGGTCGTCCTGTTGCTGTTTCTTTGCTGGTGCCTTTGCCATACCCGTACGCTCCTTTCTCCGTTCGTGTCGCCGTGCTGAAAATGAAAAAGCCTCCGCCCCATGCAGGGGCGAAGGCTCTGAAGCTTTCGCGGTACCACCCTTTTCACTCGGCGCGTCATGCTGCGCCAAGCCTCGATTCACCCGTTACGTGGGAGGACGTCTCTGGCTACCGGTAATTCACCAAAGAAGCTCCGAGGCGAGTTCATCGTTTGTGCCTGCCGGTTCGCACCAACCACCGGCTCTCTGGGAAGCCCGAAACGACTACTACTCCTCTTCACAGCCTTTCAAATTTCATCCATCTTAGAAAATCTTTTTCGACAAAGTCAAGCTGTTTTATTAATCAACCAACAGATTTCTTGTTTTCAAACAAAACCCGCACCGTGAAAATCATGGTTGTCTCGGAGCCCAAAAGGCTCTATCGTGCATCTGTTCCACATCAATTCCCGGCCATCCGGACACGAGGTACTGACCATGAACTCTCTTTTCAAAAAACTCCTGATCTCCCTCTGGGTTTGCGCGCTGCCGACCCTGGGCTTTGCGGCGGAATCCCCCGCCACCGCCCAAGGGCAAACGCCTCCCCCGGCCCAGCCGGCCGTGCAGACGGCGCCAGCAGCGGCGCAGAAGGCGCCCGAAACGGTCGCACCTCCAAAGAGCACCGAAACCGTCGCCGCGCCGGCGGCCGTCCGGATCGGCCATGTGGATCTCTCCCGCATCGGCAGCGAGTCCGAGCCGGGCAAGGCGGACCGGGCCAAGCTCATGGAGCGGCAGAAGAAATTCCAGACCCAGATCGAAGCAAAACGCAAACAGCTGGACAAGCAGCGGGCCGCCATAGAGGCCAAGCTCTCCTCCCTGTCGCCCCAGCAGCGGGAGGCCAAGAGCAAGGAGTTCGGCAAAAAGGTCGAGGAGTTCCAGAAATTCGGCCGCACTGCGGAAGAGCAATTCCAGGAGTTGCAGCAGGAGATGAGCCGCAGCCTCTATGAAAAGGTCGTGCAGGCAGCCGGTGAGTACGGCAAGGCCAAGGGGCTCGCGGCTGTGGTCAACAAACAGGATCTGCTCTATACAGCCAGTGGCGTGGATGTGCAGGATGTGACGGACGAGGTCATCAAGCTGCTCAACCAGAAGGCGAAGAAATAGACACCGCGGGGTGCCGCGGCACCCCGACCATACATCGGGAGGTTTGAGCAGATGAAGAAGTAGCTGCTCCCGGTTTCCAATGAAAAAAGCCCGCATCGTGCGGGCTTTTTTCATTGGTTCACCGTGTCCAGTTCCTCCCAGCGCCCATAGGCCCGGGCCAGCTCCTGTTCCAGCTCTGCCAGGCGGGTATTGATCCGGGCCACCTCGGCACCGGCCGACCGGTAGAACTCCGGATCGGAGAGTTGTGCGTGCAGCCCCTCCTGCTCCCCTTCCAGGGCGGCGATCAGGTCCGGCAGGGCCTCCAGCTCCCGCTGTTCCTTGAAGGAGAGCTTGCGCGGCTTCTCCTTGGCCTGCTTCGGTTTCTCCGCCGCCGGTTTGGCGGCTGTGGAGGCAACTGACAGTGAGGCCGCCTTCTGCTGGAGCCAGTCGTCGTACCCACCCACGTACTCTCGCACCACGCCGTTCCCCTCCAGCACCAGGGTACTGGTGACCACGTTGTTGAGGAACTCCCGATCGTGGCTCACGAGCAGCAGGGTGCCGGCGTACTCCACCAGCAGGTCGTCCAGGAGATCGAGGGTCTCGGCATCCAGGTCGTTGGTCGGCTCGTCCATGACCAGCACGTTGGCCGGCTTGGTGAACATCTTGGCCAGCAAGAGCCGGTTGCGTTCGCCGCCGGAGAGGATGCTCACCGGGCTTCTAGCCCGCTCCGGCGAGAAGAGGAAATCCTGCAAATAGCCGATCACGTGGCGCGGCTTGCCACCCACGGTCACAGTGTCGTTCCCCTCCCCCACGTTCTCCTGCACGCTCCTGTCCAGGTCCAACTGCTCGCGCATCTGGCCGAAGTAGAGCACCTCACGCCGGGTGCCGAGCCGGACCGCGCCGGCCTGGGGCTCCAGCTCGCCCAGGAGCAGGCGGAGCAGGGTGGTCTTGCCCGAGCCGTTGGGGCCGATGATCCCCACCTTGTCGCCGCGCATGATGGTGGCGGAGAAGTCGCGGATGATCGGTGCGCCGCCGTAGCCGAACGTGATGTTCTCCATTTCGGCCACCAGCGCCCCGGAGCGTTCCGCCTCCTGCAACTGGATCTTTGCGGTGCCGACCCGGTCGCGCCGCTGGCGAAACTCCTCCCGCAGTTTCTTAAGCGCCCCGACCCTCCCTTCGTTCCTGGTGCGGCGGGCCTTGATCCCCTGGCGGATCCACACCTCCTCCCGGGCCAGCTTCTTGTCGAACTCGGCCCGGCGGGTAATCTCCGCCTCCAGAAGCGCCTCGCGCCGTTCCACGAACTCGTCGTAACCGCAGGAGAAGCTGTAGAGCCGCCCCCGATCCAGCTCGGCCACCCGGTTGGCGATGCGGCGGGCAAAGGCCCGGTCATGGGTGACGAACAACAGGGTCTTTACCTGGCGGAGCAGGAACTCCTCCAGCCAGACGATGGTGTCGATGTCCAGATGGTTGGTCGGCTCGTCCAGGATCAGGATGTCCGGGGCGGCGATGATGGCCCGGGCCATGAGCACCCGGCGCTT
>DATBXI010000367.1:0-2061 GCA_036514355.1 Desulfuromonadaceae bacterium | reverse complement strand
CCCGCCGGCGTTTCGGTATCCGTCCCGGGATCGACAGGGTCCGTTGCCTGCTGGAACGACTGGGGCATCCGGAGCGTGCCTTCCCCTGCATCCACGTGGTCGGCACCAACGGCAAGGGGTCCACATCGGCCTTCCTGTCCTCCATCCTGGGCAGTGCCGGATATCGAACCGCCCTGTTCACCTCCCCCCATCTGATCAGCTTCACGGAGCGCTTTCGGATCAATGACCGGGACATCGTCCAGGAGCGGCTGATGCCGCTCCTGGACACCGTGCTGGCGCACGCGCCCGCCGAAGCCACCTTTTTCGAGATCGTCACCGCCCTGGGGGCAGTCTGCTTTGCCGAGGAGCGCGTCGATATCGCCGTGATGGAGGCAGGGATGGGAGGCCGCTCCGATGCTACCGCCGCCATGCCCGGCATGATGACCGTGATAACGCCCATTGCCCTGGATCATGGGGACTATCTGGGCGCAACCCTGGCGGAGATCGCAACGGAAAAGGCCGGCATTGCCGAACCGGGTACGCCGGTCGTGACGGCGCATCAAGCGCCGGAGGTGCAGGAGGTCATCGCACACCGCGCCGCAGCGGGAGCCAACAGGGTCGTTGTGGCGGGGCGCGATTTCACCTCCGCCTGGAACCAGGGGGGGACCCTTGCGTACCGCGGCATTCATGCTACACTGTCCGGCATCACGACCGGCATTCCGGGGCGTTACCAGGCCGAAAACGCCGCCCTTGCCCTGGCAGCGGCGGAGGTGGTGGGCAGCATGGGGATGCCCGTTTCCCAGGCAGCCCTGAGCGACGGCCTGAAGGCCGCCCGCTGGCCGGGACGCATGGAACTGGTTGCCGGACAGCCGCCACTGCTGCTGGACGGGGCCCACAACCCTGCCGGCGCCGCGGCCCTCGCCGCCGCGCTGGACGATTACCCGCACCGGCGGCTCCTGCTGGTGGCAGGGCTCATGGCCGACAAGGACATCGCCGGCATATTTGCCCCGCTGGCCCGCAAGATTCACCTGGCATTTGCGGTTACCCCGGCGGTTGAACGCGCCCTTGACGACGCCACCCTGGCCGGCATTCTGCAGGGACTGGGCGTGGAAGCCATGGCCTGCGGTGACGTCGCCAGCGGCATCACGGCAGCGCGGCGCGCCGCCGGAGCGGACGATCTTATTCTGATTTGCGGATCGCTATTTACGGTCGGAGAGGCAAAGGCCTGGCTGACGCAGACACGCTTTGAAGGGATTCGGGGCTAGGACCCCACTGTCATGACTCTGGTACGCCCGCTCTTGATACTGCTGACCTGCCTTGCCCTGGCGATCCCTGCCGTTGCCCACGGGACCGGTCCCGGCGAAAGCAATGATATCGACATCAAGGCCGATGCCATGAATCACGACCCGGTGGAAGACACGTTCAACGCCAATGGCCACGTGATCATCGAGTGGTCGGGGATTGTCGTCAACGCCGACCAGGCGACGTACAACCGTAAAACCGGGATGCTGAGCGCCACGGGGAACGTGGTCATGACCAAGGATCAGAACGTCCTGCGCGGCACCAGGGTTACCTTTGACGTGGCCACCGGCCGGGGGGAGCTGGAGCATGGCGCCCTGACCTCGACGAGCCAGGGGAATTTCACCTTCACCGGCGAAAAGATCATCCGGGTGGATGAGACCCACATGATACTGAACAAGACCGAGCTGACCACCTGCGATCTTCCCAACCCGAGCTGGAAACTCGCCGCTGAAAAACTGCAGGTCAACCTGCTGGGATACGCCATCGGGAGAAACATCACCTTCTACATCAAGGACATACCGGTTCTGTATCTCCCCTGGATCGCCTTCCCCGTGGTAAAGGAGCGCCGGTCGGGCCTCCTCATCCCCCGTCCCGGCTGGTCCAACACGCGCGGTGCCGAACTGGATATCCCCATCTACTGGGTCATCGCCCCGAATCAGGATATGCTGTTCGATCTGGACATCCTGACCAAGCGCGGCGTCGGTATCGGCAGCGAATACCGCTATGCGCGCAAACGGGGGAGCGAGGGGTTTGCCGGCGGCTATCTGATCTACGACCTCA
>DATBXI010000366.1:0-3171 GCA_036514355.1 Desulfuromonadaceae bacterium | reverse complement strand
CGCCCGTGGCGTTCGGCTACCGCAGCCGGGTCCAGTTCAAGCTCCATAACACCGCGGACGGGTTGCACATCGGCTTTTTCCGGCATGGTTCCCATTTTGTGGAGGACGTGCCCCAGGGGTGTCCCATTGCCTTGGGAGTCGTTAACGAGGCGCTGCACAGCGTGCGGACGGTGCTGGCTGCCTTCCCGGAGCCGGCCGCCATTCCCCAGATCAATATCGACTGTGCCGAGCAGGGCGCCGTGGGGATTGTCAACTACATCGGTCGGGATGCCGCGGGGGCGGCGTCATTCTTCCACAGGCACATGCAGGCCCTGAAGCCGCTGACCGGCCTGTATCTGCAAACCGGCAGAAAATCCACCCTGGCCAGGGTATGGGGCGATGACCGGCTCGTCTATACCCTGCCGGCCGGGTCCGGGGCGTGTGCGCTCGGCTTTCGGCCGGGCGGGTTCTCCCAGGTCAACGGCCTCCAAAACCGCGCCCTGCTCGAAGGTATCAGGACCCTGGCCGGGTTTCGGGGACAGGAGCGCGTGCTGGACCTCTACTGCGGCAACGGCAATTTTTCGCTCCCCCTGGCAGGGGAAGTGGGCGCTGTCACCGGCATCGAAGAGTACGGCGACTCCATTGCCGCGGCCCGGGACAACTGCCATTGCAACGGGGTTACCAACGCGGAATTCATCGCCGCGGACGCAGCGGGCGGCGTGCGTCGTCTTGTGGCCGATGGCCGCCGGTTCGACGTAATCATCCTCGATCCTCCCCGGAGCGGTGCCGCGGAGACGGTCGGCGAGCTCCATCACTTCGCACCGGAGCGGATCATCTACATCTCCTGCGATCCCAGCACCCTGGCCCGGGATTGCGGGGTGCTGGCAGGGAAAGGGTACCGCGTCCGGACCAGCGTGCCGGTGGACATGTTCCCCCAGACCTATCATGTGGAAAGCATTACCCTGTTGCAGCGGGACTGATACTTACGAGGTGAATCATGGCGTTTCTCGCGCGGCTGTTTTCAAAGGATCCGGCAGAGTATCTGGCAAAGGGAGACCGTCTCTTTGAGGCAGGCAGTTTCTTCGAGGCCCGAAATGCCTATGAAGACGGCCTGCACCGGTATCTCGGCGCTCACGGCGCGGGAACCGAGGACGCCATAACAACGGCGTTCTCCGCCGGGATCGCCCGGGCCAACCGCTCCCTGGCCGAGATGAACATCGCTGAGGCGGAGCATGCCATCGGCCGGAGCGCCCTTGCCAAGGCTGCCGAGCACCTGGAACTGGCAAAATCGCTGACAGATGATGGCAGCCTACGGGAAAAGGCGGAAAAACTGCTTGCAAATCTGGCGGGAAACGCCAATGATACGAATACATTAGCACCCCCTGGCGGCGCGTGCGCCTCGTGTGGGCCCACAGAGCCGCGCGCGCAGGTTTCACCCTCCTGCGAAGACCATAATCTGTCCGACCTGGACTACTATGATCTCCTGATACGGCAATTGCCCGGCGATATGCAGGGCCGCTATGCGGCTCTGGGAGAGAAATTTGCATATGCGTATCTGGCTGCAAGCAGGGATGACCACGCCGCAGCACTGGAACTGCTGGAGGAGTGGCACGACGGTTCTGCCGCTGATATCTACCTGTATGAACAAGGTATGATCCTGTACCGGCTCGGCAACGTGCAGGATGCCGAGCAACGCCTGCTCGATGCGGTCGCGGCCAATCCCGCCAATCCGCTGCCCTATCTCGGACTGGCCCTGCTCCTCATGGAGGAACAGCGGCTGGATGAGGCTGGCCAGCGGCTCGACGGGATGATCAGCAGCGGCATTCTCCCCGAGCAGGCAATGATGCTGCGGGGTGACACCTGCAGGCTGGCAGGGGATGCGGATGGGGCGATCAGGCATTACGGCATGCTGCTGCCGACTCCGTTTGCGCGGCCTGCGGCGGAAAAGCTCCATGGCATGCTGGTGCAGAGCGAGCGGCACCAGGAGGCCGGCGCCGTGTTCAAGCGCTATCTGGCGGGATGCTGCCACTGAATGAGTGTATTCTGGCAATTTCATAGCATGGTCGGCGGAGGTTTGAGATGAACAAGTCTGAACTCATCGAGCAGTTGTCGCTCAAGAAGGACATTTCCAGCAAGAAGGCGGAGGATGTGGTCAACATCGTCTTCAACTCCCTGGCCGATGCGATGACTGCTGGCGAACGCGTTGAGATTCGGGGTCTCGGCAGTTTCGTGATCAAAGAGTACGAGACCTATACCGGCAGGAACCCGAAGACCGGGGAAGCGATCACGGTTCGGCCCAAAAAACTCCCGTTCTTCAAGGTGGGCAAGGAATTGAAGGAACGGGTTCTGGGGTAGAAGTCCCGGCGCCATCGGTGTGCCGCGGGTTCGGCCCGTGCGTTCCGTGCACGGGAGGAGTTTTTGTGCATCCCTCCCTAAAGGGTCTGTCCGACCTTTTTTTGTATAAATTAACGAGCACATCCGGAGTCCTGTCATCATGCATCTAAACTTGGTCGAGGGCGCACTGGGCGGTATCGGCCTGTTTCTGCTCGGCATGCGCCTCCTTTCGGAGGGTATCCGCACGGTTGCCGACAACCGCATCAGGGGCATTCTGGCCGCCTGTACGTCGAACCGGCTGTATTCCGTGCTGTTCGGCGCCGTGATGTCGCTGGCGCTCAATTCGGTCAGCGCGGCTATCATATTCACCATCGGGCTGGCAAACGGCGGGGTTCTGACCGCATTCCAGGCCATGAATGTGCTGGGAGGCGTTCTCATCGGGGCTTCACTGGCCCTCCATCTGCCCTTTATCCCCTATAGTCTCGTGGCTACCCCGCTGGTCTTTGTGGGCGTGCTGCTCAAATTCTTCGCCCGCCGGCGCCGGCTCGCCAACTCAGGAGACTTGTTGCTGGGCGCTGGCCTGCTTTTTCTCGGCCTGACCCTGCTCGAGGGGAGCTTCAGGCCGTTCGACAGCCACCCCTTTTACGGCCTCATCAGTGACGCGTTCTTCCGGTACGGCTATCTGGCCATGCTGTTCGGTGCCATGATCTCCTGCTTTGTCCAGTCGTCGCTCTCGTCCGAGAGCATCGTGGCTGCACTGGCGACCAGCCACCAACTGAGCCCGGCCATGGCCGGCAGCATGGTCCTGGGGGGATTCATGGGCGTGGCCGCCATTGCGGGGCTGGCTTCTGTCGGCGG
>DATBXI010000365.1:0-6077 GCA_036514355.1 Desulfuromonadaceae bacterium | reverse complement strand
CAACTGGGCAGTGGTCAGGGTGGAGAGCGATTGCATGGCGCCGACGCCGCTGATGCCAGCCTGCACCTGGGCCAGCGTGGCTCCCAGCTTGCTTGAGGTGGCCAGGGCGCCGTGGCAGCCGGCGCAGTAGGTGCCATACAGGGTGGCGCCGTCGGCAGCAGTCGGCGGCGGAGTCGGTGTGGGTGTCGGTGTCGGCGTGGGCGCGGGGCTCACTGCCAGGGCATTGACGATCGCCTGCAACTGGGCGGAAGTCAACGAAGACAGGGAGTTCATCTGGCCGATGCTGCCGATCGCCGATTGCAGCCTGCTGAGGGTGGTCCCCCGCTTGGTCGAGGTGGCCAGCGAACCGTGGCACCCTGCGCAGTAGCTGGAATACAGGGTGGCTCCGTCAGTGACCGTGGGCGGTGGGGGGACGGTAGGCGGTACGGGCAGCGGGGCAGCGGTGCCTCCGAGGACGCCCGCTATGGCCTGTATCTGCACCGCGTTCAGGGTCGAGAGCGAGCTCATGGCAGATACGGAGCTGATGCCGGCCTGGATCCGAGCCACGGTGGCGCCGGTTTTGGCCGAACTGGCCAGCGGGCCGTGACACCCGGCACAATAGGTCGCATAGAGGCTTGCCCCGTCGACAGTGGTGGGCGGTACGGGTGCAGGTACAGGTATCGGCGTGGGCGTCGGTATCGGTGTGGGTGTCGGCGTCGGCACGGGAGTGGGCGTCGGTGCGGGCACCGGAACCGGTGGGAGCGCACTGATCGATGAGCCTCCCAGGGCGGTGGCTATGGAATCTATTTGCGTCGCGGTCAACGTGCTGAGGGACCCCATTTCGGGCACGGAGATGATGGCTGCCAGTATCCTGGCCGCGCTGGCGCCTGTTTTGCTCGAACTGGCCAGCGCATTGTGGCACCGAGCGCAATAGGTGGCATACAGCGCCGCATTATCCAGCGGCGCCGGAGCGGCAACGGTGGTGCCGGGGGCCACCAAGGCAGTGGTCTTTGCCGCAGCCTTTGCGGTGCTGCTCAGGGCCGTGGCAATAGCCTGGATTTGCTCCGGACTCAGGGAGGAGAGGGAGCTCATGCCGCCGGTACCGCTGCTGATGGCGGTTTGGATCCGTGCCGCGCTGGCCCCCTTTTTGTTCGAACTGGCCAAGGTCCCGTGGCATACGGCACAGTTGTTGGCGTAAAGGGTGGCGCCGTCCGTCGCCGCCGTGACCGGCGGCGCGCCGGGAGCCGCAGCGGGAGCCGAAGGCGCCGACACCGCGGGGAGGTTAGCTGTTTTGAGGGCACCCCCCTTCAGGTTTTGAATGGGGGCCGTAAAGATCTCGGCAGCGGTCGCCTTGTTGGTGACTTTCACGTTCCCGCTGCTGTCGATGGCAATGGTCACCGCGTTGAGCATGGCGTCGAACCCCGATTGGTTGGCGGCGAAGGCACCGGTGATGGGGTTGAAATTCACGCCGTAGAGGTCGAGGAGTGGCTTGAGCTGCGTCTGCAGGGTGCTGGTGGAGGCGGCAAGGGAGCCCGCGATCTGGTTCATCCTGGCAGGGGTGACGCTGTCGTAGAGGGTAGCCACGTCCCCTCCCCCGGCGGCATTGGCGACGATCACGTGCGACAGCGGCGTGATATTGGCGGTACCGGGACCAGCGGCAAAGGAATACAGGGACTGGGTCCCATCCGCCGTGGTCCATTCCACCTTGAGGATGAATGGTGCCGTCATGCCGTTCACGTTGAAGCTGAACGACCCGTTGTTCCCGGTCGGGCCGCTGAATTCCCGGCTCGGCGTGGAGGCATCCTTGATACGGACGATGCCGACAATGGGCGCGCCCGAGGCGGCCACACCCGCGACCGTACCGGCGGGCTGACCACCGGTCTGCCCTCCTCCTTTGCAACTGACGAGCATGATTACCGCTGCCAGGCCCACCAGGGCTGCTGCTGCCATGGCCTTTTTGTACATACTGACACCTCCGGGGCGAAAAGATGTACGGCGTGACGACATGGTGAACGTCGGATCGTGTGGTAGGAACGGTCGATGGTGCAGAGTCTGAAATCGCGACCGGCACCCCCGTTCCCAGGGGTAATAGCATGATATGTGCCATCGGCGGCACCTTAAAAACTATTGTAGTTTAAAGGTGTTATACGATTGAGGACAAATAAATGGACATACATGGAGTAAAAAGAACCGACATGGATGGAGATGGTGTGAGGGGGAAACGCCCGGGGTGGGCCTTACGATCTAATTCTCCCTCCCCTTCAAGGGGAGGGTTGGGGTGGGGATGGGATAAATCGCACCCAATCTGACCCCATCCCCCTCCAGGCCTCTCCCCTCACCCGACCTTCGGCCACCCTCTCCCACAGGGAGAGGGTGAATGATGCACTCTCCCCCTCTGGGGGAGAGATGGAGAGAGGGGGGGAGGAACGTGTGCAGCGGAAGATGGGGCACTAATCAGGTTCACCGTTGGCGGTTCATAACCGCCTTCAGCTGTACTCCTCCTTCCGGATGCCGTACCGCTTGATCTTGCGGTACATGGTGGCCATGTTCATGCCCGCCTCCCGGGCCGCGGCATCGATGTTGCCCCCGTGCCGCTTCAGCAGTCCTGTGATCAACTCCGCCTCGAACCGCTCCAGGGCGGCGTTGAAGGGGAGATCACCCGTCTGGGTGGCCGCAGCCGGCAGGATGCCCACCGGTTCGTGGCTGACCTCCACGAACTGGTCCAGGGTCTCGCGGGAGATGTACTCCTCCCCCACCATGGCCATGCAGGCCTCGATCACGTTCCTGAGCTGGCGGATGTTGCCCGGCCAGGTGCAGGCGCACAGCGTCGCCATGGCCTCCTTGTCGAACCCCTTCACCGAGGTGTCGAACTTCTGATTCTGAAGGGTGATGAAATGGGCCGCCAGGAGCGGGATGTCGTCGGCCCGCTCCCGCAGGGGGGGGAGGTGGATGTTGACCACGTTCAGACGGTAGTACAGGTCCTCCCGGAAGCCGCCGTCCTTCACCACCTGCTTCAGGTCGGAATTGGTGGCCGACAGCACCCGCACGTCCACCCGGGTGGGGGTGGTCTCCCCCAGCCGGTTGAATTCCTTCTCCTGCAGGAAGCGCAGGAGCGTCTTCTGCACGTTCATGGGGAGATTGCCCACCTCGTCCAGGAAGAGGGTGCCGCCGTCGGCCGCCTCCAGGAGCCCGGCCCGGTTCTCCTTGGCGCCGGTGAAGGCCCCCTTCCGGTAGCCGAACAGTTCGCTCTCCAGCAGGGATTCGGGCAGGGCGCCACAGTTGATGGCCACAAACTTCCGTTCCCTGCGGGGGGAGTTGTAGTGGATGGCCTGGGCGATCAGCTCCTTGCCGGTACCCGACTCACCGGTGACCAGCACCGCGGTGTCGCGCACCGCCACCTTTTCCACCCGCTCCAGCACGCCCTTGAGCCCACCGGAAGCACCGACGATGTTGTCGAAGGTGAACTTCCCCTCCAACTCGGCGCGCAGTTCCCGGTTCTCCTCCAGCAGCCGGGACTGCTGCAGGGCGTTCTTGACCCTGTAGACCAGCTCCTCCGGCTCGAACGGCTTGGTCAGCATGTCGTAGGCCCCCTTGCGCAGGGCCTGGATGGACATGTCCACCGTGGCGTAGGCGGTGATCATGATGACCGGGATATCCTTGGCCTGTTCCTTGAGACGCTGCAACACCTCCAGGCCGCTCATGCCGGGCATCTTGATGTCGCTTATCACCAGGTCCCAGGCCCCGGCCCGGAACTCCTCCACCGCCTTCCGCGGGTCCGTATAGGCCCGGGCCAGGTAGCCGTTGTCCAGGAGCACCTGCTCCATCATGCGGCAGAGCCCCTCCTCGTTATCTATCAATAAAATGCGTTTCTTGTCGGACATCTGTAACCCCTGTCCCTCATTAGACCCTAAAGGTTTCTAAAACCTTTAGGGTCTGTTTTTTTTCATTGATATTCAAGCTTGATTCTTATTCCTCGTCGTCTTGCACAAATGCTTTGCTTTCAGCCCCCGAAACCCATTGGGTATGTAGTTGTGCATAACGCTCGCGACCGGAAAACCACTCGAGCACTTCCGTGCGCTTCAGATGGGTTGGTCTTTCGCTCAACAGGGCAGCATATGAGGACCACGTTTTGATGGATATAAGCGACGACACTCCAAAATTGGCGGTCGTTCGTGATTGGAATACGGCCGAACGGGTGCTGAAACAGGCTGCCTGTCCGACCGTAGGCCTTATTGATAGCTTTTGCGTATGAGTTGAATAAATCAGAGAATTTTTGCGATGCAGACCTAGCCCCTAAAGGTTTCTGAAAACCTTTAGGGGCTTCTTTTACCTTGATCAACAGGTGAAAATGATTGCGTAGAAGACAATAGGCGTATGTATCCGCAACCGGTTCGATATGATACGCGTAAAGTCTGAGAAAGTGTCTGTAGTTACGCTCCTCGAAAAAAATATTCTCGCGATTGGTACCGCAATTATAGACGTGGTAGTAGGTATTTGGTTGTAAGGGCGATGGACTTGTCATAGTCTTCCCGATTAATTTTCCAGACCGATTAACTTCCAGACCCTAAAGGTCTTGAAGACCTTTAGGGTCTACGAATCTCCCACCATCAGGGTTTAGGACGTTACAACTCCTCCCGCTCCACCGGCAGGGTCACGATGACCGTGGTCCCCCTCCCTTGCTCGCTCTCGATGTGGATCTCGCCGTGGTGCTGCTCGATGATCTGTTTGGTAATGGCCAGCCCCAGACCGGTGCCGCGCTCCTTGGTGGTGTAGAACGGCTCGAAGATCTTGTCCAGGCTGTCGGCCGGGATGCCGCAGCCGCTGTCGCTGAACACGATGCGCACCCGCCCCTCCTCCGCCGGCTCGGTCCTGACGGTGAGCGTGCCCCCATCCGGCATGGCGCCGCCGGCGTTGAGGATCAGGTTGATGGCCACCTGGCGCATCTGGTCGCCGTCCAGCATGACCCGCGGCAGACCCGGGCTGAATGCCGTCCGGATGGCGACCCCCCGCATGTCGGTGTGGTTGGCGGCAAACTCCACGATCTGGGTCAGCAGGGCGTTCAGGTCCACCGACTCCAGGCTGGGGCGGGGGGTCCTGGCGTAGGAAAGCAGGTCCTGGACGATCTTCTTGCAGCGTTTGCTCTCCCGCTTGATCTCGTGGATGTACTTGTAGTTGGGGTCGTCCTCGGCAAGCTTCCCTTCCAGGTAGCCGGCATACCCCAGGATCACGCCCAGGGGGTTGTTGATCTCATGGGCCACCCCGGAGGAGAGCACCCCCAGGGAGGCCATCTTCCCCTGCTGGGCCAGGCTGGCCTCCATCTCCTTGTTGCGGCGGATGATCTCGGTCATGCGATTGAAGGCGTCCGCCAGCTCGGCCAGTTCATCCTCCCCCTCCACCACAACCTGTTCCTCCAGGTTGCCCCGCTTGACCCGCCGGATGACCTCTATCATGTGGGTGATCGGGCTGGTGACCACGGTGGAGGCGCGGAAGACCAGGGAGGCCGAGATGGCGCCCACGATCACGATCAGGAGCGCCATGCTGAACAGGATGCTGGCCTTGATCTCGTCGGTCTCCCGGTAAAACTCATCCTCGTAGGAGCCCACCGCCACGATCCAGTCCCAGGGGGGGAAATACTCGTACCGGACGATCTTCATGCGCGGGGAGCTGTCGCCGGGGTTGCGCCAGGGGTAGCGGATCCAGCCGCTCTTTTTTTCGCACATCTCGCGGATAAAGGGGAAACCGCTGGAATCGCGGGCATCGAAGAAGTTCTTCCCCTCCGAGTCCGGATGCACGGTGAAGTTCCCCTTGCTGTCCATGCAGAAGATGTAGCCGGTGGCCCCCACCCGCTTCTCCTTGATCTTCTCCTTCAGAGCGGCGAACGATTTGCGCTCGAAAGCCGCCTCCTCGTAGGTCTCGTCCAGGTAGCCGCCGGTGGCGATGATCCAGTCCCACTCCGGGAAGTAGCGGTAGGCCACTACCTTCTTGCGGGGAAACCGGTCCCCCAGGACCGCGTTGCGCCAGGGATAGGTGATGAACAGCACCTGGCCCGGCCGGGATCGCCGGGCAGCCTCGCACATCTCGCGGATAAAATAGCGTCC
>DATBXI010000364.1:0-2750 GCA_036514355.1 Desulfuromonadaceae bacterium | reverse complement strand
TGTTCTTGTCCAGCAGGTAGTTGTAGCGGCTCTTCTGGCGGATGACCTTGGAGGTGACCGAGAGACGGTAGATGTTGTGGATGGCTATGGAGAGCGAGGTGGCCAGCTCCATGGCGTAACTGATGTCCACATCCGTGAAGGGTGTGTCGTTCTTACGGTTGATGACCTGGACCACGCCGATCAGGGTCTTCTGGAATTTCATGGGTACGCACAGCACCTGCCTGCTCCGGAAACCGGTCTTCTTGTCCCAGCTCACGTCGAACTTCAGGTTGCTGCCGACCATCTTCAGTTCATGGGCGTCATAGGCGTCCCGGATGTTGATCACCGTACCGGTCAGGGCGCAGTAACCGGACAGGCTGGCATCGCTGATGGGGACGACGATCTGCTGCACCTCGCTGCCGCTCATGACTTTGGAGATGAGCAGGTTGCGCTTGCTGTCCGCCAGGTAGATGGTGATGCGTTCCGCGTCGAACAGGGCTGCAATGCTGTCTTTGATGTGGAGCAGGATGGTGGTGAGGTTGTCGGCCGAATGAATCTCGTTGATCTTGTCCATCAGGCGCTTGCGATATTCGAGCTGCTGCTTGAGGACATCCATTTCCTGGGCCATGGCAGGATCCTGTACGCATGATGAGAAACGGTGCCAGATTACCAGATTTGCGTTATTTAACAAGCACAAATGCGCGCCCGCCGTGTGCCGCGATATTTCATTGACTCCAATTAATATGCTGTTTAAAATCGCGCCGTGTTTGATTTAATGTGCATATCGATACGGGGAGGTGGCGCTATGAAGAAAACCCTGGCTATCCTGCTGATGCTCCTGCTGGTGCCGTTCGCGGCCATGGCCGGCCAGGTGGGGAAGATCACCGGACTGAAAGGCACGGCCCAGGTCAGGACCACGAACAATGTGCCCTACGGGACCCTGAAGCAGGGGGACGTCATCAGTGAGGGAAACTGGATCAAGACCGGTCCTGACGGGTGGGTCGAACTGACCCTGAACGACAGGAGCAGGTTCACCCTGGCCAACAACACGGAATTCGAGGTAACCAGCTTCCTCTACAGCGGCAAAAAGCATCGGGAGGGGACCTTCACCATGACCCAGGGAAAGCTGAGGGCCTCGGTGGTGAAGCTGGGGGGCAAGCAGAGCGGCATGACGGTCAAGAGCGGCACGGCCGTGGCCGGGATCAAGGGGACCGAATTCCTGATGCTCTCCCAGGGGCTGGCCAACGTCTTTTTCGGCAATGAGGGAAGGGTGGGGGTGTCAGGCGAGGCCAAGGGGCCGCAGCAGCCCCTGACCGCCAGCACCATGACCCAGAACACCCGGAGCATGACGCCGGTGGCTCCGCTCAAGGTCGAAGAGGGCACCCCGGTGGCCGAGGCCAGGGACATCTTCGACACGGTCACCGCCACGGCGCCTCCGGCGGAATGGACCGACTCCGGCAGGATCGCGGACATCATCGCCCGCTGGAACATCAACCACGGCCACTATCTGGCGGACTCGGGGAAATATACCGACGCACTGCAGGTGTTCCAGATCGCCCTGGACCTGACCCGGATCGCCGAGATCCGCGCCGATGCCTACATGGAGCGGGGCGCGCTCTATGCCCGGTTCCTCAACAATCCGGAACTGGCCCTGGCCGAGTATCTGCTGGTGCTGGAGGAATTCCCCACGCTGCCCCAGGCCGAGACCGCCCTGTTCAACACCGCCCAGACCCTGGCCGAACTGGGGCTCACTGACCGGGCCCGGATCCGGTTCGAGCAGTACCTGAAGGACTATCCGGCAGGCAAACACCGGGACAACGCGGAAACGCTGCTCCGGAGCCTGGGCAAGTAGCAGCCGGCAGGTCGCAGGTGAGAGGGACGCAATGCCGCGCTCCCTTTTCATGCCGGCCTCATATCCTGTACCTGCTCACCTTACCCCATCCCCACCCTGCCCCTCCCCTTGAAGGGGAGGGAACGTAGCAGGCTCCTCCCCCCTTCACGGGGAGGTCGGGAGGAGGATGGGGTGACGATCAAAAGGGCTATCCCATGAACAAGCGCCTCATCTTCGCCCTGTTCGGCGTTATTGCCGCCATCTGTTCCTTCCTGCTCTACAAACAGGCCATCCCCGCGCTCCAGCAACTGGATTTCCGCATGAAGGACGCCCGCTTCCGTGTCCGCGGTCCGCTCAAGCCGGACCCTGACGTGGTGGTGGTGGCCATCGATCACAAGAGCATCAAGGAACTGGGACGCTGGCCCTGGTCGCGGGAGGTAACCGCCCGGTTGATCGACAATCTGGGCGGCTACTACGGCACCAAGGTGACGGCGCTGGATATCGTCTTCTCCGAGCCGCAGAACGAGAAGGCCGACCGTGCCCTGGCCAGCGCCATCAAACGGGCCGGCAATGTGGTGCTGGGCTATTTTTTCCGCGAGGAGAAGAACGAGCCGCCGGCCGAGGCACTGGCGCAGCTCGAAGGCGCCAAGCTCAAACTGATCAAGGTCGCCGACGGCGTCCAGACGATCCCCATACCCGAATACACCAGCCTGGACCTGAATGTCCCGGTCGTGGGTGCCGGGGCGCTGGATGCCGGCTTTTTCAATGCCCGCCCCGACGCGGACGGACTGTACCGGCGGTCGATCCTGCTGCTCCTCTACAACGGCGACATCTACCCCTCCCTGGCCATGAAGGCGTTGCGTCACTACCTGGGTTCGGAGATCATGCTGGACGTCAGGCAATGGGGGGTGGACGCCCTGCAGATCGGCTCGCTGCGCAT
>DATBXI010000363.1:0-4123 GCA_036514355.1 Desulfuromonadaceae bacterium | reverse complement strand
TGCCGCTTCTCGAACAGGAACTGCTCCAGGGCGTGTTCGCCGGTCGCCAGCCCCTGCATGCTGTAGCGGAAGTTGTTGGTGCGGAAATACGTCTCCAGCAGTTCCACCCTGCGGCTGTCGTCCCTGCCGCGCCGCCGGATGTCGTCCGCCAGGCGCAGGATACGGGGAGAAATGCCGGCGGGAAGTTCCAGGTAGAAGGCGCGGTCCGGTTCCGCTGCCACGGGCAGGGTGCCGCTGATGACCGATTCGGCCCGGTAGGCGAGACGCTTCGCAGGGGGACCCTGCCATTCGTAGATGCCGTCGGGCGCGCGTCTGACGCGTGGCAGCCCGATGGCGGCAGGTGCGTCCAGGGCGACCAGGACACGGGAAAGCCCCGGTTCGGGGTAGATGGTCTGACTGACACGGGTGCCGCTGTAGCTGATCCGTTCCGGCGGCACCCGGGTGTCCCGCTGCCAGCGGTTCCCCGTGACCCGGTTGAACACGGTGGCGCGCCAGTAGAGCGCCCCCCGGGACAGGCGCGGCATCTCGGCCCTGAAGGCCAAAGCCCGCGACTCGCCGATGTTCTCGGCGCGGCCCGGCTCGACCCGGTCGGAGAAGCCGGTGACGCGGCCCGCCGGAGCGGGGAGCAGGTTCCAGAGTGGGACCTGGGTGCGGGGGAGCAGGGGGAAGAAGAAGACTACCAGCGGCAGCGAGGCCAACGGCATCAGCAGTCCGGCCGCCAGCACCCGGCGCAGGTCGGACCGGGCCAGTACCATGCGGCTGTCCTGGGCGTGGAAGGTGAGCAGCACCAGGGTGACCGCCACCAGGAGGAGCAGCAGGGTCAGGTAGAGCAGGAACCGGGGGCTCAGGTCGAACAGGGACGAAGCGGCCAGGCAGAACAGGGCCAGGGCGTGGATCTGCAGGTAGTGGCGGCCGCTCTTCTCGCCCCCCAGCCTGACCGCCAGCATGACGGCCAGCACGCTCACCACCGGCTGGACCGCATTGGCGCGGCTGAACTGGAGGGCATAGTACAGGAACACCGGAACAATGGCGCTGTTCACCATCCAGTTTTTCAAGGGCCAGGCACCGCGCCGGTCCTGCCAGATGCCGGCCAGCAGCCCAACCGCCAGGGCGGCCTTGGGGGCGGCCGACAGCCAGGGGAAGAGCGGCACGATCCCGCACAGGGCGATGGCGTAGGAGAGGGTGGCTATGAGCCCGTTAAGCGACGTCATACAGTGCCAACTCCGTCAGCAGGTGCAGTTCATGGCGGTGCCCGGCCTCGGCCGGGATGGCGCGGTCCCGGAGCTTCAGCCCCACCGGACGCTCGCCCGACCAGCGTCTGACCAGTCCGGCGGCGCGGGAGATGCGCTCCTCCACGCCGCCCGGCAGGGCGTCCAGGTCGATGACCAGCGGTTGGGCCGCTGCGCGGCCGAATTCCTTGACCAGGAGCTCGTCGCTGCGGGCGGAGAGTTTCCAGTGGATCATACGGAGCGGTTCAGCGCCCGAATAGTTGCTGATGCGCTCCAGTTCGCCCTCCAGACCCCTGCTCAGACGCGTCGTGCTTCCCGGGTGCTGCCGCTCCCGGCCGTCGCCCGTTGCCGGGCCGCGGCCGAGGTGCGGGAAGACCACGAAGCGCTCCTCCAGGGGGAAGGTCCACCAGCGGGTGAAGAAATTGACCGGAAACGGGGAGCTGATCGTGATGGCGTTGACAGCGGCCCAGCCGCGCCGGGGAAAGGTGAGGGTGACGTTCCCGTCCGCCACGCCGGAGCGTGGCACCAGGGGGATGGTGACCCCCGGACCGCCGATGCATTCCAGCCGGACCAGGAACGCAGGGAGGTACCGCTTGGCATTGCGGACCCGCAGCCGAAAGGTGGCCGGCACGCCGGCGAAGAGCTCCTCCGGCGGGAGCAGTTCCGGCGTCAGCCTCTTGATGTTGAGCATCCCGGCCAGGCCGGTGACGGACATGAAGGCCAGCAGCCCCGACACCACGAGGAACAGCAGGTTGTTGCCGGTGTTAACGGCGGAGAACCCGAGCAGGAGGGTGATGACGATGTACAGGGCCCCGGCCTTGCTGATCCTCAGGCCAAAGGCAGCGGTATGTCGGTGATGATGGCGCGTGCGAGTTTTCATTGTGTGGCTTGGTCTGGCTAGAATTCGGTTGTAGAGGGCTCAAATGGTTTCTGAAAGCCAATCTCCGTTAACAGTTCTAACCTCTCGCCATTCAACAGCCCTGTCCTTATTGCGGCTCGTTGGCGGGATGCCCGGAAACCAAGCTTTGGAAGCAGCATCTCAAAGGTCGCCCCTTTCTCACGAGAGGGCAAAGCCAAGAGGGCTGTTCGCAATCCAACTGGGTTGCGTATGCGGATCAAATTTGAAAGCTTGTTGTCTAATGGTGGCGAGAACACAGAAACCCCTCAAAGAAGTCTGTGACACTCAAGCATGTAACAAGGTAGAACATGGGGGCTACAACGCAATCTGGACAATCTGGTTCAACCGTGCGCAGCATTCGGCAAAAAGGCTTTCATCCAGGCGTTTGAGCGGGTGCGGTGATGCCTTGCGGCTTTGCCAGTCAAAGGACTTGGGTTGGTGGCAGAGGACATAGCTGGTCTTTCCGTGCTTTTTGCCCGGTGCATTCCCCACAGCCACGGCAAATGGGTTGTCGGCGTTGTAGTCCGCCGTGGTCATTGGCAGGCCGATAACCAGTGAGGTGCGTTCGTTAAATGCGCGGGGTGACAGCACCAGGAAGGGATGCAGGTCCCGCATTTCGTTGCCGGCCTGGGGATTGCAGTTAATCCAAATAATATCCCGTCGTTCCGGCACCCAGGGCAGCTTCCCGGCGACAACCGCTTTTGGGGACGTTACCATTTTTCAGCACCCACCGGTTCGGTTACTATTGCCTCTCCACCATGTCTGGCCAGATCGAACCGGGCCAGCCGCTCTTCGAGGGTCAGCGAGGTATCGTCAATAGGAGTGATGATCACACGTCCCTCTTCAACGGCAACCCGGACCCTTTGATCCACATGCAGATGGGCCGCGCGGGCAACGGTTAGCGGAAGGCGGACACCCAGGTTGTTGCCCCATTGTTTTATGCCAAGTACTGCTTCAACCGCAGCCATGAGAGTACTCCTTTCATCTGTTGTTTAAACATAGTTTAAACCGAGGATGTATTCTCGTCAAATCAATTTATGTCCGCAGTCATGCAGAAGAAAGATGAGTTCAGGCCAAAGGCAGCGGTATGTCGGCGATGATGGCGCGTATGAGTTCCCCCCGGTCGACGGATTCGTGTTCCGGCCGCATGAGCAGGCGATGGGCGCAGACCGCCCCGGCAACCCCTTTCACGTCCTCGGGAGCCACGTAATCGCGCCCCTCCAGGAATGCCGCCGCCCGGCTGGCCTGGGCCAGGTTGATGGCGGCACGGGTCGAGAGGCCGGTCAGTATCTGGTGATGATCGCGGGTGGCCGCCACCAGCGCGTAGATGTACCCCACCACCTTGTCGGAGAGGTATATCTCCTCCGCCACGCTCCGGCGCGCGGCCTGGATGTCGCTGGCCGTGGCCACCGGGGTGATGGCGCCGATCCGCTCGCGGATGCCGCCGCCGGAGATGATCCCCCGTTCCAGGTGCTCGGGGGGGTAGCCGACGCCGGTGCAGAGCAGGAAACGGTCGAGCTGGGACTCGGGCAGGGGGAAGGTGCCGCTCTGGTCCGAGGGGTTCTGGGTGGCAAAGACCATGAACGGGCCGGGCAGGAGATGGGTGACCCCCTCCACCGTGACCCGCCCCTCCTCCATGGCCTCCAGCATGGCGCTCTGGGTGCGGGGCATGGCCCGGTTGATCTCGTCCAGCAGCACGATGTTGTTGAAGATGGGACCCGCCAGGAAGGTAAAACGCCCCTCGTCCCGGTTGAACACGGACAGCCCGGTGATGTCCGAGGGGAGCAGATCGCTGGTGCACTGCACCCGGCCGAAGGAGAGGCCGGTGATGCCGGCCAGGGCCAGGGCGATGGTGGTCTTGCCGAGTCCCGGCAGGTCCTCGATCAGGATATGCCCCCCGGCCAGGAGAGCGATGGCCGACAGGCGCAATACCTCATCCTTGCCCTGGAGGTACTCCCGGCTCAGGGTCTCGATCATGGCGGCTATGGGGCGGTTG
>DATBXI010000362.1:0-4634 GCA_036514355.1 Desulfuromonadaceae bacterium | reverse complement strand
GGTTTGGCCCACATGTCGGATAGTGACGTGTAATCCTGGTTCGCCAGGGCGAACTGAAACAGCTTTGTGCCGCCATCCACGCCCGACTCCGCCAAGAGCGAGGCCTGCTGGCCGTCGCGAAAGCCGCGGCTGATGGAGGTGTCCACGTACACCTGGTGTATCAACTCGGCCGCCAGCGCCACCATCAGGGCCGTCACCACCAGGGTCAGCACCAGGGCAAAGCCCTTCTCCCCCCTCACAGGGTGTTCACCTTCGGGGTGGCGTACACGGCAAACTCCACCGGCTGCCCCCCCTCCTCGAACTGGACCGTGATCCGCACCTGCTTCGGCAGGTTGCCGTTCAGGGCCGTGTCCCAGCTCTTGACCCACTTCGCGCCGTCGTAGCACTCCACCAGGAATGCGCTGATATGCTCCATTTGCGGGTAGATCGGAGCCGTGTCCGTCATGAAGAACACATCCTGCTCCCGCCGCGTCAGGATCTGCTGCTGGCCCTTTTCCAGCATGCGGTACTGGACATCGATGACGCCGGATTCCGGGCGCGCCAGGCCCGCCGAAGGCGGCGCCTTGGTGGTCAGCTCCAGGTTGGAGGCCGGCCTGCCGAAGCTGTCCCGGTCCTCGACCACGAAGCGGAGACGCTTGTCGTCGCGGCCATAGGCCGCCGAGGCAATTTCACGGCGCAGCAGATCGAGGGTGGCTCCCAGTTCCCGCCGTGCCTCCACCCCTTCGCTCGCCCGGTCCCTGGCGCGGATGACGGCAAAGTAGCTTCCGTAGAGCGCAGCCATGAGAACAGCCAGCAGCACCAGGGCGATCAGCACCTCCAGGAGGGTGAATCCCCTATTTGGGGATATAGCGCTCAAGCGCCACCTCCCGCTTGTCCGCCGCGCGCCGGACCCGCACCACCAGTTTCTGCAGCATGGGGATCTCCGTGGGAAACAGTTCGGCCTGCCATGTCAGCTCCGGATGGGCCGGGGCCAGGGTGCCGTCGCTCGCCTGAATGCTCTTCCCCGGCTGCATCAGCTCGGCCATCTTGGCCCGGGCCAGCAGGACGAAGGCCGTGTTGTCGCGCTCGTTGGCCAGGATGCCGAGTTGGAAGTTGACCGTACCCAGCACGGTCATAATGACACTGGCCATGATCGCCAGGGCGATCATCACCTCCAGCAGGGTGAAACCTTCCACCCCCTCCCATCGGGCGGGCGTCCGCGGACCACCCCTGCGGAACTGGTTCTTCGGCGACACCATCAGAGCGCCTCTTCCTGGTAGCCTTCGTAGACCTTGACCTTGCCGCCGGCAGGAAAGGCCATTACCGTCCAGAACCTGCCGTCCGACGAACGGAGGTGAATGGCGGCGAAATCCCTCAATCCTCCCGGCCCCACATCCAGCCGCAGCTCTCCCTCGTTCACCTTGCCCAGTCGCGGAATAACCACGTCCGCGACCACGATCCCTTCCTTTACCGGCCGCTGCTGCAGCAGGGGGTCGCCCGGCTCCTTCTCCGCTCCGTCGCCCGCTGCCTCCTGCACCTTCACCACGTCCGTTCCCGGTGCCAGGTGCAGGTAGTAGGTGGTTCTGCCGGTAGCGGCCCGGTCCTGCATGTAGCGCAGGGTCGCCGCCAGGGTGCGGGCGGAGACCTTCAGGTCTTCGTGCTCGGTGGAGGGGAGGCGCGGGATGACCAGCATCAGCACCATACCGATGATGGCCAGCACCACGGCAATCTCTATCAAGGTAAAGCCGCGGCGGTTCATGCCCTACAGAAATTCACTCAGTTTCTCCCGCTCGTCCACCAGGTAGAACTCCAGGGTCTTGCGCAGGGCGTCGTCCACGCTGGTCACCGGCTCCCACCCCAGGTACTCCTTGGCGCGCCGTACCGAGGGGACGCGGGTCAGCATGTCCTGATACCCTTTGCCGTAGAAGCTGTCGGAGGTTACCTCCTCGATGCGGCATTTTTGGGCCTTCTCCCGGTACAACGGGAACTCGGCCACCATGTCACGCAGCTTGTGGGCCAGCTCCTTGACCGAGAGATCGTTGCCGGGGTTGCCGATGTTGAAGATCTGCCCGTCGGCGCAGCCGTCCTTGTTCTCTATGATCCGCATCAGGCAGTCGATGCCGTCCTCGATGAAGGTGAAGGAGCGGCGCTGGTTGCCGCCGTCCACCAGTTGGATCGGTTCTTCGGCCAGAATGTCGTAGAGGAACTGGGTCAGGACGCGCGAGCTCCCCTCCTTGGCGGTGTGGATGCTGTCCAGCTTGGGACCGATCCAGTTGAAGGGGCGGAACAGGGTAAACTTGAGCCCCTCATGCATGCCGTAGGCATAGATGACCCGGTCCAGCATCTGCTTGGCACAGGAGTAGATCCAGCGCTCTTTGGCAATGGGTCCCAGCATGAGCGGCGAATTTTCCTCATCGAACTCCCGGTCCGGCGACATGCCGTACACCTCGGAGGTGGAGGGAAAGATCACCCGTTTCTTATACTTGTGGCACAGGCGAATGATCTTGAGGTTCTCCTCGAAATCCAGCTCAAAGACCCTGAGCGGGTCCTTGACATAGGTGACCGGCGTGGCAATGGCCACCAGCGGCAGCACCACGTCGCATTTCTTGATGTTGTACTCGATCCACTCCTTGTTGATGGTGATGTCACCCTCCAGGTAGTGGAAGCGCGGGTCGCCCAGCGAACGGTCCAGCTTGTCGCAGGCCATGTCCAGGCCGAAGACTTCCCAGTCGGTGGTGGTGAGGATGCGGTGGGTGAGGGCGTTGCCGATAAAGCCGTTGACGCCGAGAATAAGGACTTTCATGGTTGCTCCTGAAATGATGTGATGTGCATTGCATGTCGTGAAACGAACTCGCTCGCCGCAAGTTCTTCTTCATCAAGCTGCAACGTGCGAATTTCCAGCGTTCCTTCTCCGGTGCCGACCCGCAGGGGATCGTGCGACATAATACGTCCCGGCTCTCCCCGCCCCTCCACCGGCCGGCCTGACCAGATGATCACCTTTGCGCCGTCCAGGTAGGTGAAGGCGCCCGGGTAGGGATGGGTCACGCCGCGGATCAGGTTGTAGATCTCAACTGCCGGCTTGGTCCAGTCGATGCAACCGTCGGCCGGCTTGCGCCCCCCGAAGTAACTGCCCGATGCCAGGTCCATGGGGCGCCGGTCCGCCTTCCCCTCCCGGAGCAGCGGCCAGGCGCGGGAGATAACCCTCTCCGCGGCATCGGTAACCTTGTTGAAGACGTCGAAGGCCGTGTCGGTGAAGGCAATCTCCACCCGCTCCTGATCAACGATATCCCCGGCATCCGGCTTCTCCACCATGTAATGCAGGGTGGCGCCGGTCTCGCTCTCCCCATTGATCACGGCCCAGTTGACCGGTACCCGGCCCCGATACTTGGGCAGGTATGAGCCATGCAGGTTGAGCGCCCCCTGCTCGGGAATCGCCAGCACCTGGGGCTTGATCATGTTCCGGTAGTAGAAGGAGAAGATGAACGCCGGAGCGATTTCGCGCACCCGCGCCACGTTTTCCGGCGCGTTGATGTCGGAGGTGATGAAAGGAATGCCGTGACGCGCTGCCAGTTCCCGCACCGACGAAAACCAGATCTTTTCCGTGGGCGAATCCTCGTGGGTGAAGATGAGCGCTATCTCCGCGCCCTGACGCAGCAGCTCCTCTATGCAGCGATACCCCACATTGTGGTAGGCACAGACGATGAGTGAATTATTCTTCAAAGCCGTATGTCCTTCTGACCACGTACCGCGGCCGCTTGCGCACCTCCTGGTAGATCCTGCCCACGTATTCCCCCACGATGCCGATCCCCAGGATGATGATGCCGATAAAGAAGAACAGTATGGCGAACAGGGTGAAGACCCCTTCCACTTCCGCGCCGACGATGAAACGCCGGATCAGCAGGAACAGGGCAAACGCCAGCGAAAGGATCGAGGTCAGGATGCCGAACAGGGCGAACAGTTGCAGCGGCACCACCGAAAAACCGGTCATCAGGTCGAAGTTGAGCCGGATCAACTTGTAGAGAGAGTACTTGCTTTCGCCTGCTGCCCGCTCGGCATGGCTGACCTCAACCTCGCACGGATTGGAGGCAAAGGTCTGGGCCAGGGCCGGGATAAAGGTGGTGGTTTCCTGGCAGCGGTTGATATTCT
Source organism: Desulfuromonadaceae bacterium (assembly GCA_036514355.1). Lineage (GTDB taxonomy): Bacteria > Desulfobacterota > Desulfuromonadia > Geobacterales > Pseudopelobacteraceae > JACPFJ01. The sequence goes on along the minus strand of DATBXI010000362.1, from coordinate 509 downwards.
CAATCACGTTGCGGTGGTAGGCCCGCAGCATGCAGCCGTAATCTTTCATACGCATGCCGGTCATCTTGTTGGTGGTGATGTTGACGATGCGCGAGGCAGCGCGACGGAACAGGGTGTCCTGCCGCTTCTGGCGGATGCTCCCGACCACGTCGCACCCCTCCTCCATTTTTTGCACCAGCTTCGGTATCTCCTCCGGCGGGTTTTGCAGGTCGGCATCCAGGGTAATGACGATTTCGCCACGCGACATCTCGAAGGCGGCCAAAATGGCCATGTGCTGGCCGAAATTGCCATTGAATTCAACCACCTTGACACCTGGAAAGTCCCGCACCATTTGCCGCAGGATTTCCAGGGAGCGATCGCGCGAGCCATCATCGGTCAGGATGATCTCAAATGGCTTGCCCATCCCCTGAACAACGGGGTACAGACGTGCCATCAGTGACTCCAGGTTTGTCTCCTCGTTGTAGACCGGCACCACAATGCTCAGATATGGTTGCTGCATGCATGGTTCT
>DATBXI010000361.1:0-6319 GCA_036514355.1 Desulfuromonadaceae bacterium | reverse complement strand
GACTGGGCCACCAGCGGCTTCGACGGCAGGAAGCGCCCATGAACGTAACAACCATCGGCCTCACAGCGGGATTCCTGACCAGCGTCGCCGCCGTGCCCCAACTGATCAAGAGCCTGCGTTCCCGGCACGTGCGGGACATCTCCGTCTGGCAGCCCGTGCTGCTGTCGGTCGGTGTCGGCCTCTGGCTGTTTTACGGCACCATGATCGGCGACCAGCCGCTGATCCTGTCCAACATCATTCCCCTGGTGTGCAATGCCTGGCTTGTGGTGCTGAAAATGCGCTGGCGGGACGTGTGATGTTTGGTGTTTTTCTTGTCTCCCCCCAGTTCATCCCGTCTGCCTTCACAACTAACCAGCGCTAAGTCGTTCATCTCCCCCCTGTCGCCCATCACGGGGCACGTGCTGATGCTCAAAAGCCACCACGATGGCCCATCATTTTTTCTGATTAGCGTTGATCTTCCGCTGCGATTTCAAACTGTCCCCTCTCCCTGAGGGAGAGGGCTAGGGTGAGGGGGAAAAGCCGGATTTCATTGCGCAGGTCCCCCCTCATGCGGCCTTCGGCCACCTTCTCCTCAGGGAGAATGGGTTCAGCGGAAGATGGGCGTTTTAATCACGTTATTTTTTCACGTACCGAACCCCGGACTTGAATGCAACGCTGTTCTACTATATAACCATGTCCATCCAAATCATTGCTGACCTAATTGTAACGTAACGGTGCTTGAAATGGCTGCCGAATCATGTAGGATGCATTTATTAATTGCCACTTACGGAGGATCATCACATGAAGCAATTGATCGCGAAGATGCCCATCATCCTGCTGCTGGCGCTCCTGTCGGGCTGCGGCTACAACACCATGCAGGCCAACGAGGAAGCGGTGACTGCCGCCTGGGGGAATGTGGAATCCGCCTACCAGCGCCGGGCCGACCTGATCCCCAACCTGGTGGAAGTGGTCAAGGGGTACGCCAAGCATGAGGCCGACACCCTCAAGGCGGTCACCGAAGCGCGCGCCAAGGTCGGCTCCATGCAGGTCGGCAAGGACGTCCTCAACAATCCCCAAAGCCTGAACAAGTTCCAGCAGGCCCAGGGCGAGCTCTCCGGTGCCCTCTCCCGGCTGATGGTGGTGGTGGAGAAATATCCCGACCTGAAGGCCAACCAGAACTTCATGGACCTGCAGAAACAGCTGGAGGGAACCGAGAACCGCATCAACGTGGCCCGGGAACGTTACAACCAGGCGGTGCAGGTATTCAACACCAGCATCCGCACCTTCCCCAACGCCCTGACCAACTCCCTGCTGCTGCACTTGCAGCGCAAGGAGGCGTTCAAGGCCGAGGAAGGAGCAAAGGTTGCGCCAAAGGTGAAGTTCTAGGGAATCACCGTAGGGGCGAAGCAAAAGTTTCACCTGCTTCGCCCCTACGGGTATGAAATTTTGGGATTATCCAATGTACATCAAGCGCCTCATCATCCTCGTCCTGCTGCTCCTGCCGCTCCCGGCAATGGCGCTGGACGTGCCGCGGCTCACGGGCAGGGTCAACGACTACGCCGCCCTACTCTCCCCTGAGGCAAAAACCAGCCTGGAGCAGAAACTGGCCGCCTTCGAGCGCGAGACCAGCAACCAGATCGTTGTGTTGACCATCCCCACGCTGCAGGGGGATGTCATCGAGCAATTCGCCATCCGGGTGGCCGAACAGTGGAAGCCGGGCCAGAAGGGGAAGGACAACGGCGTGCTGCTGATCCTGGCCAAGGCGGAGCGCAAGGTGCGCATCGAGGTGGGCATGGGGCTCCAGGGGGTGCTGCCGGACATCACCGCCAGCCATATCATCCGTGACGTCATGCGTCCCTCCCTGCAAACCGGCAACTTCGACCAGGGCATCACCGCCGGCGTGGATGCCATTCTGGCCGCCACCAAGGGGGAGTTCAAGGCTGCACCCCAAGATGCCAAACGAAGCGGCAAACCCCACCGCACCTCCCACACCACCATCACCCTGTTCCTGCTCGCGGTCGTGGCCGCCCTGATCCTGGGGACCTTTTCCCGCTACCTGGGGGGAGCGGCCGGTGCAGCCGGCCTCCCCCTGGCAGCCTGGTTCAGCTTCCCCGGCATCTCCCTCATAACCCTGGTACTGCTCGGCGCGGCCGGATTCGCGGGAGGCCTGCTGCTCAGCCTCCTTCTTTCCGGTTGGTCCGGCGGTGGTGGCGGTGGTTACTTTGGCGGCGGCTGGGGTGGCGGTTTCTTCGGCGGCGGCTTTGGGGGCGGGTCGTCCGGAAGCGATGACGGCGGATTTTCGGGTGGCGGCGGCGACTTTGACGGCGGCGGTTCGTCGGACGACTACTGAGACGACAGCAAAACCCCCTCCATTGCCTGAGTATCTTCTAACATCTGCCTGTTTACAAAATCCTCTGGAATGGCTATTATCCTGAATCTTTTCTTATTGGAGGTGACAAACCATGAAGCGCATCCTGTTCGTCATACTGGCCTTCGTAACGCTCTGCGGGGGCACAGCCCGGGCTGATGTCCAGCAGGCGACCGGCGAAGGCCCCAGCCGGGAGCAGGCACTGGCCATTGCCCTGCGCAGCGCCGTGGAACAGGGGGTCGGCACCTTCATCAAGTCCACGTCCACGGTGGTGGACTCCCAGTTGGTGGATGACAAGATCCTCTCCCACAGCAAGGGGTATGTCACCGGTTACAAGATTCTCCAGGAAGGGAAGAACGGCGACGTCTATTCGGTGACCGTCAGCGCGACGATCGACAGCAAACAGATCAAGGACGACGTGGATGCCCTCACCATCCTGAGAAAGATCGTCGGCAATCCGCGGATTCTGGTGGCGTTCAGCCACGATGGTGCGGGGGTTCAGGCACTCAGGAGCAAGAGCTTTGTGGAAGAGATCAACAACGGCATCGAAGAAGCGCTCACGGACAAACAGTTCCGCGTCGTGGACAAGGCGGCCTCGGAGAAGTTTGCCCAACAGATCGCCGAGACCCACGACATCAACATCGACCTGAACAAGGCCGCTGCCTACGGTCTCAAGTTCAACGCCGAGTATACCCTGTTGTACAGCTTCAGCGTCAAGAGCGGCAAGGTCACCCAGCGCCCGGACGGGTTCGGGGTCGTGCTGCCGGTGAAAGCGAGACTCATCGACAACACCCGCGCCCAGGTGATCACCAACAAGACCATCGAGGTGAGGGGGGATGGACAGACGGCGGAGAACGCGCTGGAAAAGGCGGGGCGCGCCGGCGGCAAGGAGATTATCGTCCCCGTGATCGAGGTGCTGCAACAAAACTGGATGGACATGTTGCAGAACGGTGCGTTGTACACGGTGGTGATCGACGGGGTCAACGACCCGGAGGAGATTGCCCGGTTTACCGAGATATTCGAGAAGTTCCCCCTGGTCAATACCGCCAAGGAGGTGGAGTCGGGCGGAGGCAAGACCACCTTCGAAGCGACCTACAAGGGCAAGCGGGACCAGCTCGACCGGGACGTGCTGCGGGCCGCCAAGGAACTGGGCTGGAAAGTCACCAGGGTCCGCGCCGAGGATGCCCGCAGCAGCTGGAAGAAACTGTAGCGCACATTGAATTGACGCCGGTTCGGCCATCAATCAACGCCGACACCATATCTGTTTCCGTGCCGTACATCTCTGCCTAGGAGGGCCCATGAATCCCACGCCACGCCTGTTGCTCGCCGCTATCCTTGCCGTTGCCCTGCTCCCCCTGACCGCCTGCCAGACCGTTCCCCCTGTTCCCGAAGAGCGGACCGTATCCCTGGAAGAATTCTTCTCCCCACAGGCCGACAAGGTGCTGAATATCGCCGACAGCATGGTGGTGAGGGGAGTCCGCACCAAGTTCGTACAAGGGAAGCTGCGGGCCGACTTCAAGCTCTACAACAACCGGGGGCGCCGTAACGTGGTCAACTACCGGGTCCAGTGGCTCGACAAGGAAGGCATGCTGGCAAGCCCCTATGGTCCCTGGGTCACCGTAGCTCTTGAAGGGCAGCAGGAGATGATCGTAACGCAGACATCGCCGAACCACGCGGCGGTCGACTACCGCCTGGAACTGCAAGCCAACTGATATGCACGCTGGAACATTTTATTGGTGAAGGAGGTTGTTATGAACAGAGGTCTCATGGCAAGGATCGCCTTGCTGCTCAGCCTTGCCGTTCCGGCCGTTGCTTCGGCCGAAATGCTGGAAGTCATCGGCGTGGGCAAGGCTCCCATCAACCCGGACAACAACTCGGCGACCGTAACCGCGGCGACCAGGAACGCCAAGCGGGCCGCGGTCGAAGAACTCCTCATGAAGCTGATCAGCCCCACCGCGCCCAATGATCCCAAGGTCAAGGCCGCCATGGAGAAGATCCTCATCCAGGTCGGCGACAACAAGATCGTGAAACGGAGCGCCACCAAGGACGAGGAGAACAATTACGAACTGACCATCACCGTCAGGATCGACACCCTGGAGTTCCTCAAGCTGATGCAGACCCAGGGCATAGCCCCCACGGCAGACCGCCTGTCCAAGGTCCTGGTGGTCATGGACGAATACCACACCACGCCGACCGACAAACAGAAACCGCTCCGGGAGGTGGTGGAGTATTCCCACGACAAGACGGCGACCTCCGAGGCCAGCCTTTCCGCCGCCCACAGCGCCTCCTCGGACACAAGGGCCTCTGCCCGTTCGTCCTATGATGGTTCGGCCAACTATGCCGCGGGCCGTTCATCCTCCGGCTATTCCCAAGGCGGCTACTCCGGTGCATACGGCGGTGGGGGATATGCCGCCGGTGGCAGCTCCAGCGGCTACGCAGCTGGCTCCGCCAGTGTGAGCGCAAACAATGCCGCCGATTATTCCAACCAGTCGGCCGAGTCGTCGAGTATCGACAAAAAGTCCTTTGATCAGAAGAAGGATGTGGTGAACTTCAAGAAGCTGGTGGAGTACCAGCCCCAGAACGTGGGGCCAGACAAAGACAACCTTACCTACGCAGCCCTGATGCGCGAGGCGCGCAAATTCGACCTGGCCATGATGGATAACTCGGTCCTCCGCAGCACCTACTTCCGGGGCAAGGCCCTCACCATCCAGGAGATGGACAACAGCCCCGAGCTGAGCCGCTACGTGGAATTCGCCCGGAAGAACAAGGCCGACTATTTCATGATGGGCAACTCCATCATCCGTGACCTGGGGCACAACCAGTGCGACGGCGTCGTGAGCCTCAAGGCGTTTTCCACGGAGGACAACGAGCTGCTGGCTGCGGACATGCACAACGAAAGCGCCCGCGGCACCAGCTCCGACGACTGCCGGGCAACGGTCGCCAACAAGCTGGCCTACTTTGTCGGCAAGACCATCGGTTCCTCCATCAAGGATTACCACCGTCAACGGGAAGTATCCGGCAAGGAGTATACCGTGGTGCTGATGAGTGCCATGGGTGACCTGACCGGCAGGATGACCAGTTCCTTCTCGCGGGCCCTGAACAATCTGAAGGGGCTGAACAGCAAGGTCAACGTGCGCAACAGCACCAACCGGGAATATGAGGTGATGCTGGCCTACAAGGGGGACGCTCCCTTTGCCGACGCCCTGGGTGACGTGCTCGATGCGGTGCCCGCCCTGAAACAGGCCGACTATACGGTCAACGGCACCCGGGTGGAAGTCTGCCTGGAAGGCCCCCGACGCTGCAAATAGCCGTCTGCTCCCGCCCCCACCGTCGCGGGACGATGGGGGCGGTTTCACTCCCTGCATCCAGCGCGGGATGCAGGTACTGGAGGGAAATACCCATGAAGCTTGCCCTGCGCGTCTTGATTGGCGCGTTTCTCTGCTGGCTGGCACCATCCGTGGTGCTCGCCGCACCAACGGTCTACCCGGTCAGGGAGGTGTTCGGCTTCGAGGCCCCTGGCCTGTCCGCCAAGGCGCCGGTCTTTGCACAATGGGTCGCCGTGCGGGGGACCGCGGCGCTTGAAAAGGAGTTCGATGCGGCCTTCAGGCGGGAGTTCGGCCCCCTGGCGGCGGACAACGTGACCGATGTAAACAAGCACGAGGTGCTGGTGGCCTCGCTGCACCTGATCCGCGCCTCCCAGTACGTGGTGCCCAAGATGGGCAATTACGAAGTCCACATGCCCATCACCCTGAGCATCGTCATCACCAATCCCTCCACCGGAGAGGTCGTCTATTCGTTCACCAAGACCTCCTACGCAGCGGCACTGCTGGCCAAACCCAATGCAGACCCGCAGGCGGACAGGGTACTGTTCGAACAGACCGTCTCCAACTATGCCTCCCTGCTGAGGACCCTGATCCAGGACGTGAAACAGGGCTATGACCCGCAACGGATAGAGGCCAGCGTGGTCCAGGA
>DATBXI010000360.1:0-2227 GCA_036514355.1 Desulfuromonadaceae bacterium | reverse complement strand
CCCCCTCGGCGCCAAGCTGTTCGACCAGGTGACCGCCGCCAACGTGGGTAAGCGTTTTGCCATCGTCCTGGACAACAATGTCTATTCCGCGCCGGTCATCCGGGAGCGCATCTCCGGCGGCAGCGCCCAGATATCGGGGAGTTTCACCGAAAAGACCGCCTCGGACCTGGCCATCGTGCTGCGGGCCGGCGCCCTTCCCGCGCCGGTCAAGATCATCCAGAATGTGACCGTCGGTCCGTCCCTGGGACAGGACTCCATCAACAAGGGGTTGATGGCGGGCCTGATCGGCGTGGTGCTGGTGGTGCTGTTCATGGCCGTCTATTACAAGCTGTGCGGCATGGTGGCGAACCTGGGGATGGTACTGAACGTGGTCTACCTGATGGGGTCCCTGGCGGCCCTGGGGGCCACCCTGACCCTGCCGGGCATTGCCGCCATCGTATTGCTGATCGGCATGTCGGTGGACTCCAACGTCATCATCTTCGAGCGTATCCGCGAGGAGCTCAAATTGGGCAAGGCGCCCAAGGCGGCCCTGGATGCCGGTTACGACAAGGCCTTCCTGACCATCATGGACTCCCACATCACCACCCTCATCACCGCGGCGGTGCTGTTCCAGTTCGGCACCGGTCCGGTGAAAGGATTCGCGGTTTCCCTCAGCCTGGGTGTCATCATCAACCTGTTCACCTCGCTGATTGGCACCAAGGTGACCTTTGACCTGTTCCTCTCCAGGGGAACAGCCAAGAAACTGAGCATATAGGGGGAGCACCTGACATGGAACTACTGGGCAAGACCAACATAGACTTCATCGGCAAACGCCACATCGCCTTTGCCATCTCAACGGTCATCTCCATCCTGGGGATCATCGGCATCATCCAGATCGGACGCGGCGCCGCCAATATGGGGATCGACTTCTCCGGCGGCACTGCCATGCAGCTCAGATTCAGCAAACCGCTTCCCATGGCCGAGGCCCGCACGGCGCTCCACAAGAACGGCATCGCCAGGGTGGACCTGCAGGAGATCAAGGACGGCAACAAGCTTCTCATCAAGATCGACAAGAACGCCGGCGCCGCGGTGGGCAAATCCGCCGAGGTCGTTCAGGCCGCCTTCAAAAAGGAGTACCCGGACAACGCCTTCACGGTGGAAAGCACCACCGAGATCGGCCCCTCCATCGGGGACAAGCTGCGCAAGGACACCCTGATCGCGGTCGCCATCTCGCTCTTGGGGATCATCCTGTACATCGCCTGGCGCTTCGACTTCAAGTTCGGCATCGGCGCCACGTTGGCCACGCTCCATGACTGCCTGGCCATGTTTGCCGCCTTTTACGTGATGAACAAGGAGATCAACCTGCTCTTCATCACGGCGGTGCTGACCATTGCCGGTTACTCGCTCACCGATACGGTGGTGGTGTTCGACCGCATCCGCGAGAACCTGCACAAGAACCTCAAGGGCGCCATGCAGACCATCTTCAACCAGAGCATCAACGAGGTGCTCTCCCGGACCATCGTCACGTCCCTGACCGTATTCCTGGCCGCCGCTGCCCTGTTCTTCTTCGGCGGCGAGGTGATCCACGACTTCTCGTTCGCGCTGCTGGTCGGCGTGCTGGTCGGCACCTATTCGTCGGTCTTTGTGGCCAGCCCCATCGTGGTGCTGCTCGAAAACCGCGCCCTGGCAAAACAGGGTGCGGCAAAGGCCTGACCGGCATTTATCGCAAGGAGGAGATACACCGTTGAAAAAAGAATCAATACTGATAGCAGTTGTTGCCCTGGTGGTGGGATTCCTGGGAGGATACCTGATCGGCAGCATGAGCACCACCGGCAAGGCGCCGCAGCAAGGGCCCGCCATTCCCCCGGGGGCGGGTTCGCCCACCGACTATACCCGGCGCATCGCCGAGGCTGAGAAGATCGTGGCCCAGGATCCCAAGAACCTGAACGCCTGGATTTCCCTGGGGAACGATTATTTCGACACCGAACAGGCCCAAAAGGCCATCCACGCCTATGGCAAGGCGTTGGAACTTCAGCCCGGCAACGCCAACGTGCTGACCGACCAGGGGGTCATGTACCGGAAGGTGGGGTGGTACGACAAGGCCATTGCCAACTTCGAGAAGGCCCAGAAGGTTGAGCCCAATCATCTGCAGAGCCTGTACAACATGGGCATCGTCTACGCCATGGATCTGAAACAGCCGGATAAGGCCCGTGAGGTGTGGAACAGGTATCTCAAGCTCGACTCAAAC
>DATBXI010000359.1:0-2165 GCA_036514355.1 Desulfuromonadaceae bacterium | reverse complement strand
GTCGCCGATGGCCTCGGAGGCGTTGATGACCAGGTTCATCAGCACCTGGCGTATCTGGGTGGCGTCCACCTCCACGGGCGGCAGGTTCGTGGCCAGGTTGAAGCGGAGCAGCGCCTTCTTGGAGATGGACACCTCCAGCATGTGGGTCATCTCTGTGACCAGGTCGCCCAGTTCGACCACCTCCACGACAAACTTGCCCTTGCCGGAGTAGGCCAGCATCTGGCGCGAAAGGTCGGCCGCGCGCTGGGCTGCCTGCTCGATGCTGAGCAGGTTGTCGCGGGCCGGCGAGGCGGGATTCAGGCGCATCATGGCCAGTTCGGCGTGGCCGAGGATGGTCATGAGAATGTTGTTGAAATCGTGGGCAATGCCTCCGGCCAGCACCCCCAGGCTTTCCAGCTTCTGGGCGTGCAGTACCTGGGCTTCCAGTTTGTGGCGGTCCGCCTCGATCAGCTTGCGGTTGGTTATGTCCTGGATGGTGCCGAACATCTTCAGTACCCGGCCGTCGGCAGCGAACTCCAGTCGCCCCAGGCCGTGTACCCAGCGCGTGGCCTTGTCGCTGGCCCGCTCTATCCGGTACTCCTTGTTGAATGACCGCCCTTCCCCCACGACGTGCCGGGCGAAATAGTCGGCTATTTCATCCCGCTGCTCGGGGTGCACGATCTCCCGCCACCCCTGGATATCACGGGCATAAGGTTCATCGATGCCGAAAATGGCGTCCAGCTCTTCCGAACTCGTCCAGTGGCCGGTGATGACATCCAGCTCGTAATGACCGATATGGGCCACCCGCTGGGACTCCCTCAGCCGGGCTTCGCTCTGGCGCAGTTCGTCCTCGGCCCGCTGGCGCTCGGTGATGTCCTCTGCCACCTCGATGAAGCCCGTGGCCACGCCGTTGCCGTCGAAGAGCGGCACGCTGCGCAGGCGCACCGCAAACCGGCTGCCGTCCTCCCTGATCCCTTCCGTGTCCACCTGGGCGACGCCGCCGCTCTGCATGGACACGGTGCCGGGACAATGGGGGCAAATGTGTTCCCGTTGCTCGAACTGTTCGTGACAGGGCTTGCCGACGAATGATTCCTGTGGGCGGCCGAGCCAGCTGGACAGGGTGCGGTTCGTCATGACGATGTGATGGTTCCGGTCAACCTGGCTAATCCCCAGCGGCAGGTTGTCCACCAGGGTGCGGTAAAATGCTTCACTGGCCCGCAGCGCCTCTTCGGCGCGTTCCCGCTCCCGCATCTCGCTGGTCAGCCGTTGATTGGACTCGGAAAGCTGGCTGGTACGTTCATCCACCATGCGCCGCAGCACGAGCGGCTGTTTGTAGAGGGTGCCCAGCATGCTGGCAACCAGGGTGCTGATCAGGAGCACCAGGGCGCACTCGCCGATAATGGTCGGCGTGAAGCGCCAGCCGTCCCGGGGTTCCAGGCCGAGGACCCAGGATCCGTTGGGCACGTCGATGGTGTACTGTACGGGGCTGCGCAGCGGAGCGTCGGCGGAACGGGCGAACACCTCGCGCGTGCCCGTGTCCGGCCGGATGCGGGAAAGTTCATACTGGTAGCCGTCGGCAACGATCTGCTGCAGTCGGGCGGCGTTGAGGAAGTCCGGGATACGTATGACCACGGACACCAGCCCCCAGAAATATTCACTGCCGTCCGGTCGGTGGAGAAAGACCGGCAGCCGCCCCACGACCGCCTGCCCACCCTGGATGAGCTCGAACGGCCCGGCCAAGGTAAGTCTGCGCGTCTTGACGGCCACGAGGGCCTCATTGCTGCGCGCGGTGTCGGTCAGCAGGTTGAGGCCGATGGCCTTTTCGTTGCCCCGGAGCGGGACGACCTGCCTGATAATGCCCTCCGGGACGAGTTGCAGGGAGTTGATGCCGTCGTAGAGGGACAGCATCTCCGTTCCCAGCTGATCGAAATGGTCGATGTGGCCGTTTCCCTGGCGGATGAGCGCGGTCAGGGCATAGGTGACGGAAAGGGAACGGTTCAGCCGGTCCTGGATGGTGGAGGCGAGGTGGGCGGTAATATCCCCGACCTGCTTCTGCTTGCCCTGCAGGCGGTTTTTCTCCACGAACAGGACAATCAGCGTGCCCAGCAGGAAGGCTGCCAGAAAGGTCAACAACATTACCACCCGGACCCTGGCCGTGCCGTCGGAGCGGCCGGTGGGTGCGGCGG
>DATBXI010000358.1:0-6587 GCA_036514355.1 Desulfuromonadaceae bacterium | reverse complement strand
ATCTCCTTCTCCCGCTCGCAGATCAGGCGCAAGGCCACCGACTGCACCCGGCCGGCCGACAGGCCGTAGCGGATCTTCTTCCAGAGAAAGGGAGAGAGGTTGAAACCCACCAGGTAGTCCAGCACCGATCGGGCCTGCTGGGCATCCACCAGGTCGCCGGAGATGGCGCGGGGGTGCTTGACGGCGTGGGTAATGGCGTCCTTGGTGATCTCGTGGAACACGACCCGCTGGATATCGATGCCCGGTTTCTTCTTGTCCAGCCCCAGGGCCGCCAGCAGATGCCAGGAGATCGCCTCCCCTTCACGGTCGGGGTCAGTGGCCAGAAGCAGCCGGTCGCTCTCCTTCAGGGCCTTCTTGATGGCATCTATGTGCCGCTTGCTCTCGGGCAGCACATGGTACTTGGGTTCGAAGTTCTTCTCGATATCCACCGACCCCTGCTTGCTGGGCAGGGCACGCACGTGGCCGAAGGAGGCCAGCACCTTGAACTCCTTGCCCAGGAACTTCTCTATGGTTTTCGCCTTGGCCGGCGATTCGACGATGACGAGGCTTTGCGGCATGATGGGACCGATTCCTTTATTAGATTATGCGTTAACGGCGTAGTGTTTGCCGGGCAAGGGCACGACCGCCCCCTTCAGTTCAAGGTGGAGTAACATAGAGGAAACCTCCCCGGCTGTCAATTCCGTTTGGCTGATGATGTCGTCGATGTGCAGTGGGGTGCGGGCCAGCAGTTCGTACACGGCCGCTTCCTTCGGCGTGAGGGCGAAACCCGCGGATTTTGCCTCCCCCGCGGCCGTGGCAGCAGGCCTTGCGAACCCCGGCAGGTCCTCCAGGATGTCCTCGACGCAATCCACCAGCTTGGCTCCCTGCTTGATCAGGCGGTTGCTCCCCGTGCAGGAGGCGCAGGTGATGTTGCCGGGCACGGCGAAGACATCGCGGCCCTGTTCCAGGGCATACTGGGCCGTGATCAGGGAACCGCTGTTCTCGGCCGCCTCCACCACCAGCACCCCCTGGGAGAGCCCGCTGATGATGCGGTTGCGGCGGGGAAAGTTCTCCGCCAGGGGGAGCGTCCCCAGGGGAAACTCGGACACCAGGGCGCCCCGCTCCGCCATCTCGTCGAACAGCTTGCGGTTCTCCGGCGGATACACCTTGTCGATGCCGCACCCCAGCACCCCGATGGTCCGGCCCCCGGCCGCGAGTGCCCCCTTGTGGGCTGCCGTATCCACCCCGCGGGCCATGCCCGAAACCACGGCCACCCCGTTGCGGGCCAGCCCATCGGCCAGGCGCCCGGTGGCCAGCAGGCCATAGGCAGTGCTCCGGCGCGACCCGACCACGGCAACGGCCGTTTCCCGGGAGCGCACCTCGCCGCGCAGGTAGAGGAAGGGGGGCGGGTCGGGGATCTGGAACAGGGACTTGGGATACTCCGCCGAGGTGAACAGCAGCAGCCGCGCACTGCTGGCCTGCAACCGCCGGCACTCCTCCTCGGCGAAACGCTGCCACGCACCTTCCCTGACGGCGGCGACGATGGCCGGCGTCACCCCCCTGACGCTGGACAGCGCGGCCGGCGCGGCCGACAGGGCGCTCCGGGGCGAATCGAAGTGCTCCAGCAGGCGCCGAAAGGTGACGTTGCCCACGCCGGGAACCGCCTTGAGACCGATCCAGTAGAACTCTTCCATAGCCGCGTCCTGTACAAAAAAAGACCGGCCTGCGCGGCCGGTCCGATACCATCCTGCCGAACGATTATTTGGTCCGGCTGACGATCTTGTCACCCCTGTAGATGGCGTCGATGCTCTTGACCACCAGCGCCGTGGCGGTCTTCTTCCCGGTTTCCAGGATCACCAGCGCCCCCAGCAGTTCCTGGGGCAACCGGTCGACCCGTCCTTCCACGTAGCGCTGGTCAAGGGCCACGTCGCGGACGATGTAGAGCATGTTGCCCGGCTCGGCCCCCTGGGCGCTGCCCAGGTCGATATAGACCACGTCGCCGGCCGCAATGATGTTGGTGCCGGTGTTGCTCTCGACGACATACCCCCGCAACTCGCGGGTCGGCATCTTCAGCACCACCTCGCGGCGTTTTTCATCCCGCTGCGGCATCAGGTAGGCGCCGGGTGATATCTCCTTGTAGGAGGTGGTGATGATGGCGCGTGACGCCTTCTGCTCCACATCGGTCAACTGCAGCGTGCCCAACGGCACCATCTTGGTCCCCATGATCTCGTTGGTCAGGGGATGGCTGACGGCGCCCCCCTGGCTGAAGACGGCGAACTTCTCCCCCCCCTTGGCGCCGTGGAGCGTGCCGATGTCGGTGAAGACGATATCGTCCTCGCCGGCGATGATGCGGTCGTGGTGAACGCCTATCACCGAGCCGAACGGCTTGCTGTCCGTCTCCAGCAGGAACCCCTCGTTGCCGCGCACCGTGAATACCTTTTCCTCGGCAACCTCCTGAATAATATCCGGGGCCGTCCCGGGGAGCGCCACAGCCTTCTTGCCACCGGCCGCCGGCTGTTCCGGGGGCAGGATCTCCAGATGGTCGGGGAAGACCCGTACCCGCTGACCGGGATAGATCAGGTGGGGATTGGTAATCTGGCTGTTCTTGGCCCACATGGAGGGCCAGTAATGCGGGTCCTTCAGGAAGTGGTCGGACAACCCCCAGAGGGTGTCCCCCTTTTTGACGACATAGATGGTCGGCTCACCCTGATCCGCCGCCCGCACCAGGCTGGGCGCCATAAGCACCGCCAGCACCAGGATCACCGCGAGTTTACCGTATTTCATATGCACCTCGGTCGTACTGTTTAATTGGCGGTCAGCCGCTCCCGGGCCTTGGCCGCCGCCGGATTGCCGGGATAGGACTTGATCAGGCGCTCAAACACCGCAGCGGCCTTTTCCTTCTCCTTCAAGGCCGACAGGCTATAGCCCAGCTTCAGCAAGGCATCGGGGAACTTGGTGCTCTTGGGATAGGTATCCAGCACCTTCTGAAAGGTAGCCTGGGCCATGGCAAAATCCGACAGGCTGTAGTGGCATTCACCGATCCAGTACACGGCGTTGGCGGCGTAATCGCTCCGGGGATTTTCCCTGAGGAATGCCTCGAACGCCTCGATGGCTGGGCGAAAACTGTTGGCGCTGTACAGCCCGAATGCCCGGACATACTCGGGAGGCGGGCCGCTGTCCTTGCCCTTGGCCGCCGGCTCCGGGTTGACCAGCTCGATCTTGGGGGTGGCGGCCTGCTGGGTCAGCAGGGCCACCCGCGCCTTGAGCTCTTCCTGGGCGATGCGCATATCCTGGACCATGGCCTGGAGTTGCCTGACCTGCGCCATGGCATCCCGGGTCTTCTCCTCCTGCCCCTGGATCTGGCCGGCAATCTCGTTCACCCGCCGGTCGGCCACCTTGCCGGACTGGATCAGGTGCTCGATCTTCGCATCCGCCTCGGCCTGCCGCTTGACCATCAGATCGTCGGCGGCGCAGCCGGCCAGCGCAAAAGCCGCCAGGATGCAGGCCGCCTCTCTGGCCCTGAATGGCATAATCCCTCCATTTATCGGGTTTTTTCATACTTAAAGCGAACTCCCGGAGTTTGTCAAGCAAAACCGCCTTTTCGGTTTAAATGGGGGGGAGAATGTGCTAGCATTCCCCTCCGCTCCCCCCTCCACCACTCACGACCGGATCACCCCATGGGAAAACCCGAACTGCTGGCCCCTGCCGGCAACATGGAAAAACTCGCAGTTGCCGTCCACTACGGCGCCGATGCCGTCTATCTGGGGGGCAAGGCGTTCGGCCTGCGCAACCTGGCGGACAACTTCACCGTGGCGGAGATGGCAACGGCACTGGACTACTGCCATAGCCGCGGGGTGCGGGCCTACCTGACGGTCAACAGCTATCCCCACAACGACAGCCTGGAGCAGTTGGAGCAGTTCCTCCACGAGGTGGCAAGGCTCCCCTTTGATGCCTATATCGTGGCCGACCCGGGCGTGATCGACCTGGTTCAGGAGATCTCACCCGAACGGGAACTGCACCTCTCCACCCAGGCCAACACCATCAACTGGCGCAGCGTGCGCTTCTGGCAGCGCCAGGGGGTGACACGGATCAACCTGGCGCGGGAGACGACCCTTACGGCCATGACCGAGACCATCGCCCGCACCGGCATGGCGGTGGAGGTCTTTGTCCACGGCGCCCTCTGCATCTCCTACTCGGGGCGTTGCCTGCTCTCCAGCGTCATGGCCGGGCGCGACGCCAACCAGGGGGCATGCGCCCACCCCTGCCGCTGGAACTACCGCCTGGTGGAGGAGAGCCGTCCCGGGGAATACTACCCGGTCATGGAGGATGCAAACGGCACCTTCATCTTCAACTCCCGCGACCTCTGCCTGCTGGAGCACCTGCCCGCCATCGTCACTGCCGGCGCGGCATCGCTCAAGATCGAGGGGCGCATGAAAGGGATCAACTACGTGGCCTCGGTGCTGCGGGTCTACCGCCAGGCCCTGGACGCCTACCTGGCCGACCCGGCCGGCTGGCAGTGCCGCCCCGAATGGCTGGAAGAACTGGGCAAACTGAGCCACCGCGGCTACACCACCGGCTTCCTGTTCGGGGAACCGCACAACGTGGGGCAGGAGTACCTGTCGGCCTATATCCGCAGCCACGAGTTCGTGGGGGTGGTGGAGCAGGTGCGGGGCGACGGCAGTGCCGTGATCGGCGTGCGCAACCGTATCCGGAGCGGCGACGTCCTGGAGGTCATCGGCCCGAACATGCGCTCCCATCGCCTGCGGATCGGGGACATGGCGATCGTTGATGACGAAGGGGACACGATCCGGGCCGAGGCCGCCAACCCCAACCAGCGCATCTGCCTCACCCTCCCCTTCACCGTGGAGCCGTTCGACCTCATCCGTCGCGAAAAGGGGGGCACACCGTGAGGGATCACAAGGTGTACGTCCGGCACCACGAAACCGGCTGGCTGCGGGACCTGCTGCTCCTGGCCGTTGTCCTGGCCATCCCCTTCATCCAGTACCTGGGGCGCCTCCCCCTGATGGACCCGGACGAGGGGCGGTATGCCGAGATCCCCCGCGAGATGCTGGAGCGGGGGGACTGGATCACCCCCACCCTCAACTACGTCCATTACTTCGAGAAGCCGCCCCTGCTGTACTGGATCAACGCCCTCTCCTTCAAGCTCTTCGGCCTGAACGAATTCGCCGCCCGGCTCCCCTCGGCCCTGTGCGGCCTGTTGACGGTGCTGGTGACCTACGCCGTGGCCCGGCGGCTCTACGGGCGCCGCACCGCCCTGATGAGCGCCCTGATCTTGGGGACCTCCAGCGGCTTCGTGCTCCAGTCGCGCATCATCCTGACGGACATGCTCGTGACCTTCTGCCTCACCGCGGCCCTGGGCGCCTTCATCTGCGCCGGCCTGGGCGAACAACGGCAACGTACCCCGCTCCCCTGGTATCTGTTCTGGTTCTTCTGCGCCCTGGCCGTGCTGGCCAAGGGGCTGATCGGCATCGTCTTTCCCGCCGGCATCATCTGCTGTTACCTGCTGCTGACCCGGCGCTGGCACCTGCTGGGTGAGATGCGCCCGTTCTCCGGCCTGCTGCTCTTCCTGGCCGTTGCCGCCCCCTGGTTCGTGGCGGTTTCGCTGCGGAACCCGGAGTTTGCCCGCTTCTTCTTCATCCACGAACATTTCGAGCGTTTCACCAGCACGGTGCACGGCCGCTACCAGCCCTTCTGGTTCTTCCTGCCGGTGCTCCTGGCCGCCATGCTCCCCTGGTCGTTCTTCATCCCCGGTGCCCTGGGGCGGGCCTGGCGCGACCGCCATCACCACGACGGCCACGCCGGGTTCTACCTGGTGATCTGGGCCGCCGTGATCTTCCTGTTCTTCTCCAAATCCAACTCCAAGCTGGTCCCCTATATCCTGCCGGTCTTCCCCCCCCTGGCCATCCTGATAGGCCACCGCTTGGACGTCCTGCTGGAAGGCCGCGGCCGCGGACTCAAAGCGGCTACCGTCATGCTGGGGGTGACCCTGACTTGCCTGGGGTGCGCCTGTCTGGGCTATGCCCGCCTCCCCCAGGCGGCGGCGCTGCTCACCGAGGCCATGCCAAAGTGGGCCGACCCGTTGCACCAGTTCGTCATCAATGCCCCGCCGATCACTCCCGGCGGCGCCATAACCCTGGCCGCCCTGTTCCTCGTCCAGGGGGTGGTCTGCCTGGCCGTGGGGCGCAATCCGCGACCGATACTGGTCGCGCTCTGCCTCTGCGCTTTTCTGCTTGAAATTCTCGTTCCGCGGCTGATAATGGAGCCCATCGCCCAGGTCGAATCCCCCCGGGAACTGGCCCTGAAAGTCCGCTCCCTGGCTGGGCCGGAGTGCCGCATCGTCACCTTCGGCCCCATGCAGGCGGTATCCTGGTACACCGGCCGACGGGTGCTGGTGGCCGGCAAGCCGGACGAACTGGAGTTCGGGAGCAAACAGGGGGACCAGTCGGCCTGGTTTCCCGACCCCCCGGCCCTGCTCCGGCTCTGGGGCAGCGACACCCCGGTGATGATCATCCTCAAGAAGAGGGAGCTGGACGACCTGCTCCCGGGCCTGAGCCCCTTCCCCCGCGTCCTGGCCGAATCGGGGCGGC
>DATBXI010000357.1:0-10673 GCA_036514355.1 Desulfuromonadaceae bacterium | reverse complement strand
CCACCGGCAGCACCCACGGCCGCCGGGTGTTGGACGCGATCCCCCCGGCAACGAGGGCGCCCGCCAGGGGGATGACGATCAGAAGCGTGATCAGCCCCATCACTCCACCTCCCGCAGGGCGGTCAGGCGACTGGTGTCGATGGAGGAAAACTCGCGGCTGATCTGGTTGATGATGATCCCCATCACGAAGATGCCCGCGATCAGGTCCAGGATCGCCCCCGCCTCCACCATCAGCGGCATGGCTTCGGTCAGCAGCAGGCCGAAGATGAAGATGCCGTTTTCCAGCAGCAGGTACCCGATCACCTGGTTGATGGCCTTGCGCCGGCTGGCCAGGGCAATGAAACCGGCCAGGATGGTCGCCAGGGCTGCGGGCACGGTCAGGAGCCCCTGGTGCATGGGCGCCAGGGGCAGCCGGGCCGCAAACACGAACGCCAGCATCATGGCCAGCGCGCCGGCCAGGATGTTGCCGGTGTACCCCAGAAAAGGCGCCACATCTTCGCCGAAATCCACCCGCTTCAGGGCGCCGAAGAGCAGCCAGGGTATCAGCACCCCCTTGGCCAGCAGGACGATCAGGGTGATCAGCAGGATATGGGCGTTCGCGGCATGGACCAGCAGCGGCAGTATCCCCAGCACCACCCCTTGGGCGGCAATGGCGCGGATGGCCACGCGGGTGCGCCGGGTCCCCAGGATGAGGATGTTGATCAACAGCACGAGCACCAGCAATTGGTCGGTGGCGGAATTCATCACATCACCTCAGGACAAGGATCATGGCAAAGGCGGACAGCACGGAGGCCGCCAGGAGCATCTGCGGCACCCGCAGCAGGCGGAAGCGGGCAACACACGATTCCACCACGCCGATGACCACGGCCAGCAGCAGCATGGAGGACATAAATACCAGCCAGTCCAGCATGGGACTGGCCGGCCGCACGGGCAAGGCAACATGCAGAAAAAACGCGCCCAGAACGAAGAGCTTGAGGCTGGCGCCGTAGAGGATCATGCCGAAGGCCGGGCCACTGTGGTCCAGCACCATCACCTCATGGATCATGGTCAGTTCCAGGTGAGTGTTCGGGTCGTCAAACGGGATGCGGCAATTCTCCGCCAGCAGGATACAGAACAGGCCGGCCACCAGCAGGATCAGGGCCGCGCCTGAGGTCTGCCAGAGTGCTATGGATGAATGGGTGAGTATGCCGGACAGAGACAGGGAGCCGGCGAGGCGGGAAAGGGCCAGGAGGGCGATGAAGAGCACCGGCTCTGCCAGGCAGCCGAAGGTGACTTCCCGGGCCGCCCCCATCCCCTCGAAGCTGGAGCCGGTATCCAGGGCCGCGGTGGTGGTGAAGAAACGACCCAAGGCCAGCAGATAGGCGAACAGGATCATGTCGCCGTTGAAGGCAAGCGGTGCGGTGTGGTTGCCCAGCGGGACGATCAGGGCCGCCGCCAGGGTGGCGGCCAGGGTAACGATGGGGCCGGCGCGGAAGACCCAGGTGGTGGTGCGGCTGAAGACCGAACCTTTGCGTACCAGGCGCAGCAGGTCATAATACGGCTGCAGGAGCGGCGGGCCGGTCCTGCCGGCAAAGTGCGCCTTGGTGCGGTTAATCACCCCGAAGAGGAGCGGCGGCATGAGGATGACCAGCACGAGATGGATCAGGATGTCAGCCATTGCCGTTTCTCCCCTCCGTTACCCCTGAATCCTGCACACGCACCACACAGCTGGACTTGAATGCCGATGATGTTGCCGTTCACCGTGTGGGTGAACGCTGTTTATAAAACGGTTCCCTTATGCCTCTACGTTCTCCGGGTTGTTGTGGGACACATGCTGCTGATGTGTCAATGACGGCGATGCCGCTTGCCCCCGTTGAGGGCGTGCCGGAACTCCCAGGGGGGCAGGGGATTGGCGTCCCGCCACAACCCCTTGTGCCGGGCCCGGGCCCGCTCCTCGGCGTCGATGTACTCCGAGGCATAGGGACCGCTCAGGTAGTGGCGGTAGGCCCATGCCATCCCTTCCGCCACCATGTCGCGGTTAATATCCCTGCCGTTGTAACGGATGACCGCCACGGCGCGGTGGTACTGGTCGCTGTCCATGATCTCGGCAGACACCGTGCGCCCCATGATCTTGAACATCAGGGTCCGCCGGGCGATCTCGGCGAACGGCTGCCCCGGCTGTCCCGGTTTGGGGGTCTCGGGGGCATCGATGCCGTACAGGCGCACCTTGAGCCGGCTCTCTTCGCGGGTCGCCAGGAGTACGGTATCACCGTCATACACCGCTCGCACCACCCCCTGGATGATGCGTCCGGCACAGGCATCGGCGGCGAACAGCAGAAGCAGGGCACACGTTGCGAGGAGCGTTTTCATGGATTTGCCCTAAAGACCCTAAAGGTTTTGAAAACCTTTAGGGTCTGACTACACCAACTCTGTCGCGTAATTGAACTCCGTGGTACCCGGGATCCCGCGTCCTGCCTTGAAGGCGGCAATGATGTCGCCCCACGACTCACGCGGCGCCTGGCGCAGATCGATCACGAATGATGAGCATCCCATCCGGCGCAGTTCGCCGTGCCGGGCGGTCAGGGAGAACGGCGTGGCCGCGGTGATGACCTGCAGGCCGTCGCGGGTGGTGACACTATACCCCTCTCCCCGGTCCGAGTGAAGCGGAATATTGCTGTGAACGTCCTTCACGCGGATCTTCGTCGTCATGACCGGCAGGGGCGCGTGGGCGATCACCCGCTTCTCCACGCCGACCCCGGCGGCCAGCAGGTCGGCCAGGTTGGCGGCGTCATCCTCGATGTAGAGCGTGACGGCGGTGGCGCCCAGCTCCTTCCAGGCCGCCATGGCCTGGCTGTTGAGGGAGAAGCAGCGGTGCCAGGCAGAGACGCGGATATCCGCCAGCCCCTTGAGCAGGCTGAAATGGGAGAGGTTGGCCACCTCGAACCGGTGGAACCCGGCCTGATGGAGGTAGGCCAGGGTGTCGCGGTAGAGCGCCATGTCCCGGTCGAAGATCATGAACGGGAGCTGCCAGATGATCCGCTCCTCGGAGCCGCGCATGCGGGGGACAATGGACGGCAGCTGGTGGATGGCCGCCTTGGCGAGCGGCAGCAGCGTGCTGTCGGCGCCGTGCTGGAACGGGAAGCGCCACTCTTTGGGCTGGTCCATCATCACCGTCAGGGTCTCTTTCGCTGCAGGGCGCGGCGACGGCGAGCGGGTCGCCTCCACATCCCGCAAGGCCGCCGCGCGGGCCGCGGCGATCCCTTCGCGGAACCCGGCGGTGACCGCCTCGTCCAACTGCCGGTAGAACTGGCGCCGCACCTCCTTGAAGACGGCGGACGGGATCAGCACGGACGGGAAATCCGGTGCCTCCAGCGCTTCCAGGCGGAACGGGGTTTCGCCGGTCTTGGCGAACTGCCCCCGCAGCACCCCCTCCATATCGCCGCTGCGGGCAGGTTCCAGGGCGCCGAGGGGGAAGCGGAATGCGTGGCCAGAGCCGGCAACTTCGGCGTTGATGTGGAGAATGAACGGGTTTGGCATCCCCTCTCCCTCAGGGAGAGCGCCAGGGTGAGGGTGGGGGACGTTGCCATCAACCCCATCCCCACCCCAACCCTCCCCTTGAAGGGGAGGGAGTTTGGACGGCGATGTTTCCAATGCCACCCGCAGCCGGCACGGCAGCTTGTCCCCCTGCACCGCCTCCAGCCGCCGCAGACAGGCGTTCTCGCTCAGGGTGTACGCCTCCCGGGAGGAAACCTTGTAGACCGCGTCGCCTACGGAGAAACGGAAAGGGGTCTCCACCTCCACCAGGCTGCCGGCCGGCGCCTCCATGACCTTGCGGCGGTTATGGAACAGCTCGCGCACGGTCCATGCCTGGCCGGCCATGTCGCTCTTGGGCTGGGCTCGCAGGCGGTCCCCCACGTGAAGGGCATCCCGGGTCTCGAAGCTCAGGCGGTTGCCCTTCATTGCCCTGATCTGGCCCACATAGCGCCCGGTGCCCCCCTTCTGCCAGGGGTTGGCGATGTCGTCCGGTTGCTGGGCAGCCAGAAAGCCCTTGGTGGGGGTGCGGCCGAAGGAGTATTTCAGGATCTCCTTGGCAGAGGCCAGCGTCTCCCTGCGGCTGCGCTCCGGCGCATCCAGGGCCATGCGGTAGGCCTCCACCACGCTGGCCACGTATTCGGCCGACTTCATGCGCCCCTCGATCTTGAGGGATTTCACTCCGGCCCGCGCCAGTTCCGGCAACAGGTCGATGGCCGACAGGTCGCTGGTGGAGAAGTAGTGCCCTTCCTTGCCGCGGTGGCTGTACAGGCGGCGGCAGGGCTGGGCGCACCGCCCCCGGTTGCCGCTGTGCCCCCCCAGGTAGGAGGAGAAGAAGCACTGGCCGGAGACGGAGAAACAGAGCGCACCGTGGATGAAGCATTCGATCTCCACCGGCGTGGCAGCGGCAATGGCGGCGATCTCGTCGACGGCCAGCTCCCGTGCCAGCACGGCCCGCTGGAAGCCCAGCTCCTGCAACATCCGTACACCCGGCGTGTTGTGGATGGTCATCTGGGTTGAGGCGTGCAGCGGGATGGTGGGGAAATGCGTGCGTATCAGCCGGGCCACGGCCAGGTCCTGCAGGATCACCCCATCCACCCGCATCCCTGCCAGGGCAGCCAGGGTCTCCACCAGTTGGGGGAGCTCCTTCTCCTTCACCAGGGTGTTGAGGGTGATGTAGATGCGCCGGCCGTGGGCATGGGCATAGGCCAGCATCCGCTCCATCTGGGCCATGGTGAAGTTCTTGGCGCGGGCACGGGCCGAAAAGTCCCGCAGCCCGGCATAAACCGCATCGGCCCCCTTTTCCATGGCGGCGAAGAAGGATTCCAGGGACCCGGCCGGAGCCAGGAGTTCGGGTTTTTGTGATGAACGTGACATCGGTTTCCTTAAACGAGAAAGCGCCCCGACAACAGGGGCGCCCCGATTTTTTTACCTAAAGAACGTGATTTTTTCGCAAGATCAAGGCTGTCGAGGGGTTGCGCGGAGGCCCCTCACCCGGCCTTTGGCCACCCTCTCCCGCTGGGAGAGGGTAACTGTATTCCCTCCCCCTGTGGGGGAGGGATAGGGAGAGGGGGCTACGCCGCACAAGGAATCCCGAAGACTTACGCAGAGCTTGCGCAAAAGGCGCGTTCTCCACCTACTTCTCTACCAGGATACGAAGCATACGCCGCAGCGGCTCCGCCGCCCCCCACAGGAGCTGGTCTCCGCAGGTGAATGCCTGGACGAAGTGCGGCCCCATCTTCATCTTCCTGACCCGTCCCACCGGGACCGTGAGGGTGCCGGAGACCGCGGCCGGGGTGAGCTGGGACAGGGTGTCGGCCTTGGTGTTGGGGACCAGCTTGGCCCACTGGTTGTCGTTGGCGATCAACTGCTCGATGTCGGCCAGCGGCAGGTCTTTGTTCAGCTTGATGGTCAGGGCCTGGCTGTGGCAGCGCATGGCGCCGACGCGGACGCAGATGCCGTCCACCGGGATCGGCGTGGTGGTGCCGAGGATCTTGTTGGTCTCGGCAAACCCTTTCCATTCCTCGCGGCTCTGGCCGTCCTCCACCTCCCGGTCGATCCAGGGGAGCACGTTGCCGGCCAGGGGGTAGCCGAACTCCTTGGTCGGCATGGCCTCGCTGCGCAACATGGCGGTGACTTCCCGGTCGATCTCCAGGATAGCCGAACCCGGGTCCTTGAGCAGGTGCACCACCGAACCGTGCAGCACCCCCTTCTGGGCCAGGAGTTCCCGCATGTTGGGGGCGCCGGCGCCGGAGGCCGCCTGGTAGGTCATGGAGGAAAGCCACTCCACCAAGCCGGCGCGGAACAGCCCGCCGAGACCCATCAGCATCAGGCTGACGGTGCAGTTGCCGCCGATGAAGTCCTTCTGGCCGTTCTTCAGGGCTGCGTCGATGACGTTGCGGTTGACCGGGTCCAGGATGATGACCGCGTCCTTCTCCATACGGAGCGTGGAAGCAGCGTCGATCCAGTAGCCGTTCCACCCCTGCTTGCGCAGCTCGGGATGGACCGCCTTGGTGTAGTCGCCACCCTGGCAGGTGATGATGATGTCGAGCTTCTTCAGCTCCTCGATATCCTCGGCCTTCTTGAGGGTACCGGCATTCATGGGAGCCGGCTGCCCCGCCTGCGACGTCGAGAAGAATACCGGCTCGATGCCGATGTTGAAGTCACCCTCCTCCTGCATCCGCTGCATGAGGACCGAACCGACCATGCCGCGCCAACCGACGATTCCGACTTTCATAGTCTCAGTTCCTTTTCTGTAAGTTTGTAGGCCGCGCCTTTTCCGCACTATCTGCGTAAGTCTTCGGGATCCCTTGTGCGGCGTAGCGCTGCTACGCCTCCGCGCAATCCCTCGACAGCCTTGATCTTGCGAAAAAATCGCAGCCTATTTAGACAAAAAAATCAAACCCATGATTACAGGGCAGCGTTGATTGCGTCGCCCATTTCTTTCGTGTTCACCAGCTTTTCACCCGGCTTGTTCTGGAAGATGTCCCTGGTGCGGAACCCCTGATCCAGGACCTTTGCCACTGCCGCATCGATGGCGTCGGCAGCGTCCGTCATGGCGAAGGAGAACTTGAGCATCATACCCATGGAGAGGATCTGGGCGATGGGGTTGGCGATCCCCTGGCCGGCGATGTCCGGGGCAGAACCGCCGGAGGGCTCGTACATGCCGAAGGTTCCCTCGGCCAGGGATGCGCTGGGCAACATCCCCAGCGAGCCGGTCAGCATGGCGGCCTCATCGGAGAGGATGTCGCCGAACATGTTCTCGCACAGGATCACGTCGAACTGCTTGGGCCATTTTACCAGTTGCATGGCGGCGTTGTCCACGTACATGTGGGACAGTTCCACATCCGGGTATTCCTTGGCAATGCCGGTCACCACCTCGCGCCAGAGCACCGACGTAGAGAGGACGTTGGCCTTGTCGATGGAGCAGACCTTTTTCCCCCGCTTGCGGGCCGCCTGGAAGGCCACGTGGGTGATCCGCTCGATCTCGGGCACGGAGTAGCGCATGGTGTCCACGCCGACCCGCTCGCGGCCGCTCCCTTCGATCCCCTTGGGCTGGGAGAAGTAGATGCCACCGGTCAGTTCGCGGATCACCAGCACGTTGAACCCGCCGCTGATGACCTCTTCCTTGAGCGAGGAGGCGCCGGTCAGGGAGGGGAAAATGATGGCCGGCCGCAGGTTGGCGTACAGGCCGAATATCTTGCGCAGCGGCAGCAGCGCCCCGCGCTCGGGCTGCTCGTCCGGTGGCAGGGTCTCCCACTTGGGACCGCCCACGGAGCCGAACAGGATGGCATCCGAAGCCTTGCAGATGTTCACGGTCGTCTCGGGCAGGGCCTTGCCCTCGTTGTCGATGCCCGCGCCACCAACGTTGGCATGGGTGCGTTCAAACTTCACCCCGTATTTCCGCTCAACGGCGTCCAGCACCCGAAGCGCTTCGGCCATCACCTCCGGACCGATGCCGTCCCCCGGCAGGACCGCGATTTTGTACGTCTGTGCCATTCATTCCCCCTCAGCAAAGATTGGTAGAGACAGGGCAACCCTGCCGCAGTGCATCAACAGTGTATAGTAGTTTTGCCAGCGGTGTTTTGTCAATAAAAAGGGGAGGATACAAAACAAAACCGGGGCGGTTTTTGAACCGCCCCGGCCTTGTGCATCCTTGCACAGGATGTATGGAACTACGGACGAGGCGCTAGATACCCGCCTTGGCCTTGAGGATGGCGGCCTTGTCGGTCCGCTCCCAGGCGAATTCCGGCAGTTCACGGCCGAAGTGGCCGTAGGCAGCGGTCTTCTTGTAGATCGGACGGAGCAGGTCGAGCTGCTCGATGATGGCGCGGGGGCGCATGTCGAACACCTCGCGAATCAGTTCCGCCAGACGGTCTTCTGACACCTTGCCGGTACCGAAACTGTCTACATGGATCGAAACCGGCTGGGCCACGCCGATGGCGTAGGCCACCTGCACCTCGCACCGCTCGCACAGACCTGCGGCCACCAGGTTCTTGGCCACGTAGCGCCCCATGTAGGCCGCGGAACGGTCCACCTTGGAAGGGTCCTTGCCGGAGAAGGCGCCGCCACCGTGGCGACCCATGCCGCCGTAGGTGTCGACGATTATCTTGCGGCCGGTCAGGCCGCAGTCCCCCATGGGACCGCCCACCACGAAGCGGCCGGTGGGGTTGATGAAGTAGCGGGTGTTGGCGTCCAGCAGGTTGGCCGGGATGACCTTCTTGACCACCTTCTCGATGACCTGCTTCTCGATCTCGGCGTGGGTCACCTCCGGAGTGTGCTGGGTGGAGATGACCACGGTGTCGATGCGCTTGGGATGACCATTCTCGTATTCCACCGATACCTGGGACTTGGAGTCAGGGCGGAGGAAGTTCAGTTCGCCGGATTTGCGCACTTCGGCCAGCTTGGCCACCAGTTCGTGGGCCAGTTGGATCGGCATGGGCATCAGCTCGGGGGTCTCGTTGCAGGCATAGCCGAACATCAGCCCCTGGTCGCCGGCGCCCTGCTCCTTGTGCAGCCCTTCCCCCTCGGAAACCCCCTGGGAGATGTCCGGGGACTGCTTGTCGATGGAGACCAGCACGGCGCAGGTATCGGCATCAAATCCCATCTCCGAGTCGGTGTAGCCGATCTCCCGGATGGTCTGGCGGGCGATCTCGGAGTAGTTGATCACGGCGTTGGTGGTGATCTCGCCGGCAATGACCGCCATGCCGGTGGTCACCAGTGTTTCGCAGGCCACGCGGGACGTGGGGTCCTGGGCCAGGATGGCGTCCAGGATGGCGTCGGAGACCTGGTCGGCAACCTTGTCGGGATGTCCTTCCGATACCGACTCGGAAGTGAAGATGAATTTTTCGGCCATTTTGTGCAGCTCCTCTCGCATTCTTTATGATTTCAGTACATGCATCCCGAGTATCGGTTTACAGGGAATTGGATCGGCTGTATAAGAACGGTTGAATCTATAGGCAGGTGCCTGTTTTGTCAAGCGAATATAGTTGTTGTCGCATTACATTTGACTTCGCTGCCGCGAATTATGCACAATATCGAAATTGTGTTGCTTCCACGATTACGCCGGGTGGTTTCCATGTCTATAGTTCTCAATACGGTACTGGTCGGAGTGATGGTTGCCTGCATGTGCGTAACCGCCGCGGCCGCGGCAAAACGGCAGGCCGACCACTGGAGTTATTACCATTTCGACGGCAGCCGCTTTGTTGCCGGTCAGCCAAAGGACGGCACGTTCGTGGCGCTGCGCGACGGCGTCCGGCCGGCGGTGCTGACACGCGCGACAACGATTGAGGCGGTCGATCTGGGGGCGGGTACGGGTGCCATCGTCGGCATCTGCTACGTCCAGAGTTCGGGCGGCAAATTGAAGCCCAGCTCCCCGTATCTGCCCTGCCCGCGGATAGCGGTCCGGATTTTTGCCGGCGACAGGCTTGTGACAACAACGACAACCGATGACCAGGGGTATTTCCTGGCACTGCTCGCCGCCGGCAGATACCGGGTCAGCGGCAGGGAAGAGATTGAGGTCACGGTGGAAAACGGCAGGACAACACTGGTCCCGCTCCGTGCGGGCAAAAGGATGGTGGATTGATGAAGACTGGTTTCATGCGGCTGACCATTGCGGCTATGGCACTTCTCGTGCCGGCCCTGCCCGGATTCGCCGGGCAACTCGACGATTACTACCTGGCCGCCTTCGGCCGGCAACCCGGCAGTGCCGTGGAAAAAGCGATCCTCTTGCCGGCAACGGCAACCGCCGGGTCGGCCCACTGCGGCACCCCGCTCAAACACGGACTCAGCCGTGACTGGAACCAGTTGCAGCCAGCCACCCAGAAAGTGCTGGCCAAACAGCTGGCCGCACCGACCCTTTCGGGCACCCCTACAACTCTGACCTCTTCAGGCGGCCATTTCACGATCCATTACACCACCAGCGGCACGGACGCCCCGAACATAGCCTCCATCAACCAGTACACCGGCCTCAGCCTGACCAGCGCCGCGGACTGGGCCGCAACGGTCGGGGATGTCTTCGAGACGGCCTATGCGTACTACCGAAACCAGGGGTATCACATGCCTCCCACGAACCCCTACGATGTCTACCTGGGCAGCCTTGCCGCTGCGGGCGAATATGGCGTGACCCAGGATATACAGAGGGTAGCGTCGTCCGGCTTCCCCTACGCATCGAGCAGCTATATCGAGATCGACAAGGATTTTACCAGCAGCATCTACCGCCCAACGACCTATACCCCGCTGGAGAGCCTGCAGATCACCTCGGCCCACGAGTTCCACCATGCCATACAATACGGCTACAACTACTATTTCGATGTCTGGTATGCCGAAGTCACGTCTACCTGGTTCGAGGATGAGGTTTGGGACAATGTGAACCAGAACTATGACTACATCCCGGGCTGGTTCAAAAACAGTACGGTCCAACTGGATCTGCCGCAGAGCGATCCAAGCTTCAACAGCCAAGCCTACGGCCGCTGGATACTCAACCGCTGGCTGGCGGAAAACCACACCGCCACAGTGGTTCGGTCCTTCTGGGAGGCCCTGGCCGGTATTGCGCCGACAAACGGCCAGGACATCCCCATGGCGCCGGTGCTGGATTCCGTGCTTTCGACTTCGTACAACAGCTCGCTCTCCGCGGAATTCTTCGGTTTCACCAAGCGGGTCTA
>DATBXI010000356.1:0-4181 GCA_036514355.1 Desulfuromonadaceae bacterium | reverse complement strand
CCCGTCTCTCCGGGCGCATCGCCATCCAGGAGGCCGTCGGCGACCAGGTCATCCCCAACGCCTATGCCCGCTATCTGGGCAATGCCCTGGGGGGCAGGGAGGTCTTGGGAGCCGCCGGCGCCGCTGTGGGGCCGAACTTCAAGCAGTTGGGGTATCGCGGAGGCGCAACGCCGCGCATCCCCGCGTTGTACATGTTCACCCTGGCAGGTAGCACGCCGACGCCCAAGGTGGACTTTGCGGCAGCCCAGAGCAATCTGGCGGCAACGGCACCGGCGGAGGGCTATTTCCAATTCGACCAGACCGGGATCAACCACGGCTTCCTCATCGACCCCAGGGCCTCGGCCGCCAACACGGGGTATGCCCAATCCCAGATGGTCAACTTCCTGCTGCGCGGGGTCGTGGTTGACCCCACACCCAGCGGCGTAACGAAACCGGCGCTCGCCGGCCCGGTTCCGGCGGTTGCCAAGGATGTCCGCCTGCCCAAGGTACTGCGCATCTTCGGGTACTGACGGCGGAACGATCCGCACGGGCGCGACCAGGGCGGGGCTTCGGCCCCGTTTCTGGCGGCCGCACTACACACAGGGGGAAAGCGATGCATGAGGAAATTTTGAATACCTTGCCACACAGCTACCGCACGGGTATATTCAGCGTGCCGACCACGTTTTATTTTTCAGTGGGCGATATCAGGAAGACGGTGGTACTCGGCGCGGAGGGGTGCACGGTTCAGGACGGCAAAACCGTGGATGAGGCCGACTGCATCTGCAAGACCAGCGCGGAGATGTTTGCCAGGATATGGAACGACGGCTACCGTCCGGGGATCATGGATTTCATGAGCGGCACCATAAAATCCAACGCACCCCAGTTGTTGCAGCAATTCATGCAGGCGTTTGGAAAATCGTAAGCAGACTGGCATCCGGAAGTACCGGATGGGAGAAACGATGATTCAAGGGTGGGGGCGGAACAACCCCCACTTTTTTTGTATCCATGTACCGGTGGCTTTGTAGTGCCGCATAAGCAAGCCCAAGGGTAACCGGTTTCCACAGGGGACGATGCCTGATACAATGTGAACCATACAAGTCTGTTGCAGCGAGTAATCACGAAAGAGACCAGCACATGAACGCCATTATCGCCTTTATCCAAAAACTGTTCAGTGCCCCTTGCCATGACCGCGTCTTTCTGGTGGGGGGCAGCGTGCGCGATCTCCTGTTGGGACGGGCGTGCAGGGACATCGACGTGGCAGCCGCACTTTCAGCGGACGAACTTGCCGCGCTCGGCTTCCGACTGGTGGAGGGGAAAAGCACCGCCGCGATCTGGTTCCGGTATGACGCGCAGTTCGGCACGATCGAGGTAAGCCCGCTGGCGGACGTGGCCGCGCTGAACGAGGATCTTCGCCGCCGCGACTTCACGATCAATGCTCTGGCCATGACCCTGGGGGGCGAACTGCTCGATCCCCTCCAAGGGCAACAGGATCTGGAGCAACGCCTGTTGCGGGCGTGTTCGCCCCGCTCGTTCATCCATGACCCGCTGCGAATCTTCCGCGCCCTGCGCTTCGAGGCTGACGGCTGGCGCATGGCCGCCGGGACCGAAGAACTCATCCGCGAGCAGGCATGGTCGACTCCTCTGGCAACCATCCCGGTGGAACGCTTTACACGCGAGATACTCAAGGCTTTGGAAGCGCCCGAACCGGAGCGGTTCTTTCGGCGCATGCTGGAACTGGAGGTCGGTGAGGGATGGCTTCCGGAAATCTTCCGCATGCCGCACATCCCGGCCGGACCGCCGGTCCACCATCCCGAAGGCGACCTGTTCACCCATTCCACCCAGGTGCTGCAACGGGTGAGGGAGCGGACAACAGACCCGCTGGCGCGTTTCTGCGCCCTGTTTCACGACATCGGCAAACTTACCACCGTCCCGGCCGACTACCCGAAACACCACGGCCACGACGAGGCCGGCTTTGCCATGGCTCGCGGCTTCTGTGACCGGCTGCGCCTGCCGGCCGGGTACCGCACGGCCCTGGCCTGGACCTGCAGGCTGCACGGCACGTTCAACCGCTGGCCCGAATTGCGCGCCGCCACCCGGGTACGCACGGCCGAACAGGCCCTCAAGGCGGGGATCGCAGCCATCCTGCCGCTGGTATCGGCCGCCGACAAGGCCGGCTCAGCGGAGCCGCTGGGATGGGATCAGGCGGTACGTGTTGCCCGCATGTCAACGCTCGCATTGGGCATCGACCGTGAGCGACTGGAAACCATGACAGCCGGAGACCGGCCAGGCTTTATCCTGCAGAGGCGGGTGGAGGAACTGCGGAGAAGGGATTCGTAAGGCCTATTCCGACATCTTCAGGCGGAAGATCCACACGCCGGCCGCAAAGGTGAGCAGAGCCGTCGCCGCCACCTGGAGGGCAAAACCGAAGGCAAACCCGCCGCTGACCAGGGCCTGGCGGGCGCCCTCGAACAGCGCGGTGGTGGGGAGGACCCGCACCCAGGGGATCAGGTTCGCCGGGTAGGATGAGAGCGGGAAGAACAGGCCGGACATGAAGATCAGCGGCATGATGAAGATCGCCTCCACCCTGCCGATGGTCTCCGGCTTGTCCATGATCGTGCCGCAGATGACCCCGGCGCAGGAGAAGAAGGCCGAGCCGGGCACCAGAAAGGCCAGGTAGGCCAGCAGATGGGCAGGAGGGAAGCGGAACGGGGTGATGGAGAAGATCACCAGGCCGACCCCCAGCCCCTTGACCAGGCCGTGGGAAAACCCTGACAGGATCTTGCCCACCACGATCTCGGACACGGATATGGGGGTCACCCGGTAGGAATCGATGGTGTACTGCACCCGGCGGTGGAACCAGAGGCTCCAGACGCTCTCGCTGTAGGCGGCGTTGACGGCGGTCATGGTGATCAGGCCCGGAGCGATGAACAGGCTGTAGGGCACCCCCTCCACCAGGCCGATGTATCCCTTCATGCCGATGCCGAAGGCCAGGTAGATGGTCAGGGGGTAGGCCACCACCGCAACCAGTTCGGATAGGATGTTGCGGCGCAGGACCAGCATGTCGCGCCGCCAGATGGCCAGGGAGCCTCGCAACATCATTCCCTCACCCCCGCGCCGGTCAGGCTGATGAACACATCCTCCAGGGTTCGCTCCCGCAGGGCAATACGCCGCACCGGCGCGCCGTTCAGGGCCGCGAGCACCTCGGACAGGCACTCCCACTGGGCCAGGGCCACACAGACGGCCTGGCCCGTTACCTCGATCTCGCGCACGCAGGCCATCCCCCGCAGAAGCTCCGCGTACCCTTCCGCCCCTGTTTCAAACTCGATCTGATAGGCCGTACCGCCGGTCAGGCGCTCCTTCAACTCCTGCGTACTCCCCAGGGCGATCAGACGGCCGTGGTCCATGATGGTGATCCGGTCGCACAGTTGTTCGGCCTCCTCCAGGTAGTGGGTGGTCAGGAAGATGGTCATGCTGCCGCTGATGGAACGGACATAGTCCCACACTGCGCGGCGCGACTGGGGATCGAGGCCGGTGGTCGGCTCGTCCAGAAACAGCACCCGAGGGTCGTGCAGGAGCGCCCGCGTCACCACCAGGCGACGCTGCATGCCGCCGGAAAAGGTGTCGGGAAAATCCCGCTGCCTCCCCGCCAGGCCCATCAACTCCAGCAACTCGTCGATCCTGCCGCGGTAGCGCCTGGCCTCCATACCGTGCAGCCGGGCGTGCAGTTCCAGGTTCTCCCGTGCCGTCAGGTAGCGGTCCAGGCTGTTCTCCTGCGGCACCACGCCGATCAGACGGCGGATCTCCTTCCCCTGGGTACTGGTATCGAGCCCCTCCACGAAGGCCTCGCCCGAGCTCTGCCCCATGAGGGTGGTCAGGATGCGGATCAGGGTGGTCTTGCCGGCGCCGTTGGGGCCCAGCAGGCCGAAGATGGAGCCCTGTTCGACCTCGAGGTCGAACGCGCTCAACGCCGTGAGCGGGCCGTACTGCTTGGTGAGGGATCGGGTGAGGATTGCGGTTGGCATGGCTATGTTATACCACACATCCAGAGGGCATGACAGTCTTGATGAGAAGCGACTCCCCGGACAGGAGGGCTTTTTGCTGGGGTCGAATAATAGGAGGGAAAGCGGTCAAAGGGTTGCGAAGAAAAGCAGCTAAAAAGGTTGCCAGCAGGCATGTTGCAAAAAACAAGGGGTCAGACGTTC
>DATBXI010000355.1:0-8852 GCA_036514355.1 Desulfuromonadaceae bacterium | reverse complement strand
CCCGGGAGCAGTCGTGGGAGCTGCCGCCGACATGGTCCCGACAACGTTGAAGAGCATGATCTCCGGCACGATCGTGGTCGTTTCCTGGCCGTTGCTCGACGAGGGGGGATATTCGTCCGTATAGGGGACGTCGGGACCCAGGTTGTAGAGCACGATGGCAGTGCCGGCCGGTACATTGCTGAAATCGATCAGGGTGTCGATCCGTTCGCCGGGCATGAGCACGATGGCGTTGCACTGGTTCACGCCGGCCACGCCGTTTGTCAGCGTGGGATCGTTCACCATCGGCTTGAGCGGTTTGGCCAGGAAGGCGTCATCGGTGCCGATCTGCCAGAGATCCAGCCCCAGGCTTGCCGGCGGGACCGTGACCTTTCCCGTTGTCAGGTCCTTCAGCATGAGGCGCAGGATATAGGAGCGTGAGTCGGAGCCGTTCAGCCAGCGGAAGCGGTAGACCCGCTTCTCCACATCCTGTTTCGGCCAGACTTGACCGTTGACCAGGATGATGTTGCCCCAGAATTCGGGGGTGATGGAGGGAAAGGTGACCGCTCCCGGGGTTCCGGCCGCAACGGGGGTGATGGCGCCGTCGGCACTCCTGGTGAACAACTGGGGCGGGCAGGCGTACTTGTTGCCGGGGGGCTCGGACGGGTCGCAGGGGGTGGTGTCCGGCAGCAGGCTTCCGGCCGACTTGCTGCCGCAGGCGTAGGGATCAGCGGCGCCGGTGGAATTGTCGCAGGCAACGCCGGTCAGGGTGGCCTTGATGTTCAGGATCGGCTGGTCCGGATTGTACAGCTTGCCGTCCCGGGTGAAGACCCGGTCCTGGATCGCCAGTGCGTTCTCGAAGGGGTATTGGGGGAGCACGTTGTTGTTCTGCAGGGTGATCTCGTTCTGGTCGCGGATGATGTTAAAGCCTGCCAGGCCGGCATAGACGTTGATGTGGGTCAGTCCCATGGCGTGGTCGTGGTACCAGACGGTCCCCGCCTCCTGGCTGTTGTCGTAGCGGTAGGTGCCGGCAGGCCCAAACTGGGTGTTGGGTGTCCACATATGGCCGGTGATTGCAAAATTGGGGGTGAACCAGGCATCGGGATTGCCGTCGCTGTTGTCAGCCACGTGCGCGCCGTGCACATGGGGCACCGCCCGGTTAAATGGGAAACAGCCAGGCGCCATGGGACCGCAGTCAAGGGTCGGGTCCACATTGAGCGGATGAGCTGCCGGCAGCTCATTGGTCCAGGTGACACGGTGCGGCACGTTGCTGCGCGCCTCAAAGGTGGGTCCCGGATAGCTGTGGGGCGCCGTGGGGGCAGTAGTCGTACCGTTGTCGCGCGCGTCGCCGTAGGCCCATATGGTTGCCGGTGCCGCGGTGCAGCCGTTGTTGGGGTCGTTCGGGTTCTTCGGGTTGTTGTAGATCAGCCCCACGCTCTGGGTGATCTGGCGCATGGAGACCTGATACCAGGGTTCACCCCCCTGTGTCCCGGACGGTGTGTAGATGAAACCGGGGGTCAGAGCGTTCGGCACCGGGGTGACATACTTTTGCAGGCTGTTGGCGTCGATCATCGGCGTGGTGAAGGTGGAAAAGTCCGTCAGTCCCACCTGCGGATCGGTATTGGACGTGGGATCCACCGCCGGGAACAGGAATCCGCTCGGGCATTGCGCCGCCTCCGCCGAAGGGAGAGGCGCCCCCGTTGTAACGATCAGTGCGAGCAATATTCCCAGCCACATTCCTCCAGGATTCGGCAATAGTTGCATGTGACCCTCCATCGTTCATGTTTAGTTCATCACCCGGGACACGGGCTGTAAGGTGTTCCATTTGTGCTCGCCACAGGGACTTCAGGGTAAAGGTAAATATTTTGACAGGTGGTAAAATAACATTACGCACACACAGATACCCCCCCACGTTTCATGCCAATCACGTGCCGTTGTCCGGCAATTGCCGCAAACGTACTGTATATATAGACTGATGCCGTAGATACGGCGCGGGGCGGTTGTTTTAGATAGACAATGGTGTCGTGTTTTTTGACAGGAAAGTAAGTTTTTTTTACTCTGCTGATGGAGGATGCTGCAGAACGGAGGGTATCTCACATGCGAAAGGCGGCCGCAAGGGCCGCCTTTGCTGTTGCAACGTGGGTCGGTATCAGCGGACTCTAGAGGATATCCAGCAACTCCACTTCAAAGGTCAGGTCTTCGCCTGCCAGGGGATGGTTGGCATCAAAGGTGACGCTCTCGTCGCTTACCTCGAGCACGGCTACCCCCAGTTCCTCATCGTCTTCGTTGGTGAGCACGAGTTCGTCCCCCACCGTGGGGACGAGATCCTCGGGGAGATCGCTGCGCGGGACGGTGAAAACCTTTTCCCTGTCGATCTCGCCGAAGGCGTCCGCCGCGGGGACGACCACCCGTTTTTTCTCGCCCGGTGCCATGCCGACCAGTGCCTCATCGATCTGGGAGAACAGCTCGTTCGTGCCGATCACCGTCTCCATGGGGCCGGATTCGCAGCCGCAGCCGCACTCGCCATCCGTGCAGTCGTCCCCATCGAACTCGTCGTGACCGCACATGTCCTCGATGGTGGAATCGAAAACCGTGCCGTCGTTCAGTGTGCCGGTATAGTTTATCCGGACCTTGTCGCCTATCTTTGCCTGTGCCATTGTGGTGCCTTTCGCTGTGTAATCTGGCCATGGGACCAGTTGCTGGATATGGTACGGGAGAATGCGGTTGCCAGTCTACAAAAAATCATGGCCTCGGTGAAAAACAGCATGCGGATCAGGCAACGAAACAATTGCATGTCATTTTTAAAATTTCGTTGTATATTTGGGTATACGGTATCACAGGGCGCGATCTTCCAGGAAAACGGCACATATTCGGGCAAAACTCCTTCACGATACGGAAGCATGGCACGGGAACCATGACAGCCAACCGCAGCGGGCTGATTTCTTTCTAGGAGGAACAGATGAACGCATTGACCCTGGTGTTTGTCGCTCTGTGTGTCTTCGCCCTGGCCTACCGGTACTACGGGTTGTTCATTGCCAGCAAGGTGCTTTCCGTCCGTGAGGATCGGG
Source organism: Desulfuromonadaceae bacterium (assembly GCA_036514355.1). Classification (GTDB taxonomy): domain Bacteria; phylum Desulfobacterota; class Desulfuromonadia; order Geobacterales; family Pseudopelobacteraceae; genus JACPFJ01. Next base: position 5,808 of record DATBXI010000355.1, on the reverse strand, counting down.
AGACGCCGGCCGTGAAGATGGCCGACGGCATCGACTACGTGAAGACCAACAAGTTCGTCCTGTTCGGCCACCACTTTGCCGCCATCGCTGCGGCCGGACCGCTTCTGGGGCCGGTGCTGGCCGCCCAGTTCGGCTACCTCCCCGGCGCGCTCTGGATCATCATCGGCTGCGTGCTGGCCGGAGCGGTCCACGACACCATCGTGCTCTTCGCCTCGGTCAGGCACCGGGGCAAGAGCCTGTCGCGCATCGCCGAGTACGAGATCGGCAAGACGACCGGCACGGTGGCTTCCTTCGCCATCCTGTTCATCCTGATCCTGACCCTGGCCGGCCTCTCCATCGCCGTGGTCAACGCCATGTTCGCCAGCCCCTGGGGCACCTACACCGTGGTCTGCACCCTCCCCATCGCCTTCATCATGGGGTTGTACCTGCACAAGGTCCGCCCCGGCGACGTGAAGGGAGCCAGCGTGATCGGCGTGGGGCTCCTCTTCCTCACCATCGTCACCGGTCCGTACATCGCGGCCGACCCGGCCCTGGCGGCGATGTTTACCTTCAGCAAGAAGCAGATCGCCCTGTTCATACCGACATACGGCTTTGTCGCCTCGGTGTTGCCGGTGTGGCTGCTGCTCTGCCCGCGGGACTACCTCTCCACCTATCTGAAGATCGGCACCATCATCATGCTGGCCCTGGGCATCGCCGTGGTCCACCCGACCCTGTCCATGGAGCCGGTCACCAAGTACATCGCCGGCGGCGGCCCGATCATCCCGGGCCAGGTATTCCCCTTTGTCTTCATCACCATCGCCTGCGGTGCCCTGTCCGGCTTCCATGCCGTGATCGGCACCGGCACCACCCCCAAGATGATCGGCAGTGAGCGGGAGATCCTGTTCGTCGGCTACGGCGCCATGCTGACCGAGGGGTTCGTGGCGATCATGGCCCTGATCGCGGCCTGCGTTTTGGTGCCTGCCGACTACTTCGCCATCAACGCGGCTCCCAAGGTCTACCAGACCCTGGGCATGACTCCGGTGCACCTGCCTGAACTGGCCCAACAGGTGGGCGAGCAGGTCCAGGGACGCCCCGGCGGTGCCGTCTCCCTGGCCGTGGGCATGGCCTATATCTTCTCGTCGGTCCCGTTCATGAAGGGTATGATGGCCTACTGGTACCACTTTGCCATCATGTTCGAGGCGGTCTTCATCCTGACCGCCGTGGATACCGGCACCCGTGTGGGGCGCTACATGCTCCAGGAGATGCTGGCCAAGGTGGTGCCCAAATTCGGTGAGCGGGGCTGGAAACCGGGCATCGCCATCACCAGCTTCCTCTTCACCTTTGCCTGGGGCTACCTGGTCTATACCGGGGACATAACCACCATCTGGCCCCTGTTCGGCATGAGCAACCAGCTCCTGGCCACCAGCGGCCTGATCATCGGCACTACCATGCTGATCCGGCTCGGCAAGGCCAAATACGCCTGGGTCACGGCCTTCCCGGGCGTCTTCATGATCCCGGTCACCATGACCGCCGGGTACCAGAACATCACCAAGAACTACCTTCCCAAGGGGCTGACGCTCTTGGCGGTGATGTCGGTTGTCCTGATGGTCCTGATGGCGATCGTATTCGTCTCGGCCTTCCTCAAGTGGTATGAGCTGCTGCGGGTGAAGGAGCCGGTTGCCGACCAGTATGGGGACATGGTGTTGGAACTGGTGGAGGAGTAGGGGCATTCACCGCAGAGGACGCAGAGGAAACCAAACGCTGGGGAAAACACACGAGCACGACTGACAGCCTTACCCTTTGGTTCTCCTCTGTGTTACTCTGCGTCCTCTGCGGTGCAACGGATAGTTTAGGCTGATCCCGGCCGAGATGAGGTGTTTGCCGCACCGCTGATCGTGATGGGCGCCAAGATGCTCCTCAGCCTGTTCTGATTCGGCTTTGAAAGGAATTCCCTGATGGACAGATTCGTTGAGGCCGACTCGCTGGAGTGGCGGCCGGTGCGGCCGGATGTGGCCCGGGGGGTGTTTGGCAGGACTCTCCTTGACGCAGGTACGCGGATGGTGCTCACCCGGGTTGAGCCGGGCGGTTCGTTTGCTCCCCATTGCGATGGCTACGGCCATCTGTTTTACTTTCTGGGCGGCTCCGGGGTCGTTGGGGTAGAAGGGGAGGAAACCCCGGCCATGGCAGGACTGGTGGTGCGTGTGGCGGCAGGCGAGGAGCATTGGTATCGCAACACCGGCAGCGACGACCTCATGCTGATATCAGTCAACATCCTCTGAGCAGGGCCGCCGGTACGGCGAACGCCCGCTAGGGTGAGGGGGCAGCGCTCTCCCGGCACTGCCCGACGGAGGCCGGGGCGCATACTCTGCCGTCTTTCCAGATGGCGCCGGAAAGGTTGGCATTCTCCAGTTTCGCCCCGGTCATGCCGGAAAGCCGCAAGTTGGCCCGTTTGAGATTTGCTCCGGTGAGATCGGCCCGCTCCAGGTTGGACTCTCCCAGGTCGGCCCGTTCCAGGTCGGCGTGCTTCAGGTCAATCCCCTTCAGGTTGCACTTGCTCAGGTCCATGCCCACCAGGTTGAGGCCGCTCAGATTCCTGCCGGCCAGGTTGCGGGTGCTCTTGACGATGTTCATCACCTGCTTGAGCGTCAGCTTTTGCCCGGGCAGCGGTTCGGGATCGGGCAACTGTTTGCGCGATTTCTTCTTCACGACCATTTCGGCGCCATCGACTCCCATATCGGGCGCGGTCTCCGCCGGCTGTCCCGCCGATGCGCCGTTGCCCTCGTAGGGGGTGTGGTCTTGCGCTGCGACGGTGCCTGCCGTTGCTGCCACCAGTGCCATGCCCGCCAGGATAACCGAAGCCCTGTAGAGTATCATGATATATCCTCCGCTTGAATGCCGACGCCTGAACAGCGCCTCGGGAAAAACTGTGGCCATAGTATCAATCTTGGCCGCAAAATGCAAATGCCGGGAGCGGCGCGGCGGAGCTTGCGGGGGACCTGTTCTCGGGTATACTTGTGCACACGCATAACCAGCCTTCCCCCTGTATGGGGGTTGAAAAAGGAGTAACGGTATGGACCTGGCCACGACCCGTACGACGATCCTGAACGAGGGAGATCCGGAACAGAAGCGGGCCGAAATTCTGGACTACTTTCATAGGACCTACGACATCGACGAGCGGCTCTACGACACCCTCGGCTACGACGCGACCTTCTACCTGCGGGCCGATCGGCTGCGGCATCCGCTGATCTTCTATTTCGGCCACACCGCCACCTTCTTCATCAACAAGCTGACCATAGCCCGGGTGATCGACCGGCGCATCAACCCCGCCTATGAGTCCATGTTCGCCGTGGGGGTGGACGAGATGTCCTGGGACGACCTGGACGAGCGTCACTACGACTGGCCCACCCGCCAGGCGGTCAAGGAGTACCGCGACAAGGCCCGCGAGGTTGTGGATCGGCTGATCCGCACCATGCCGCTGATCCTCCCGATCACCTGGGAGTCCCCCTGGTGGGCGATCATGATGGGGATCGAGCACGAGCGCATCCATCTGGAGACATCGTCGGTGCTGATCCGCCAGTTGCCCATCGATCAGGTGCGGCAGCTGCCCCTGTGGGCGATCTGCCCCGAGGCAGGGGAGCCGCCGGCCAACGAGTTGGTGGCGGTCCCCGGCGGCATCGTCACCTTGGGCAAACCCAAGGACCACGCCCTCTACGGCTGGGACAACGAGTACGGCAGCCACGAGGCCGAGGTGGCCCCTTTCAAGGCGGGCAGATTTCTGGTCTCCAACCGGGAGTTCCTGGAGTTCGTGGAGGCGGGCTGCTACCGCGACCGCCAATGGTGGACCGAGGAGGGGTGGCACTGGCGGGAGTTCAGGCAGGCCGAGCATCCTCTGTTCTGGATCAAGGATGGTAAAGGTTGGAAACTGCGGACCATGGCCTCGGAAATCTCCTTGCCCTGGAACTGGCCGGTGGAGGTGAATTATCTGGAAGCAAAGGCGTTCTGCACCTGGAAGGCGGACACGAGCGGGCTTTCCATCCGCCTCCCCACGGAGGACGAGTGGAACCGGCTGCGGGACGTGTGCGCCATCCCGGACCAGCCCCACTGGGAAAAGGCGCCGGGCAACATCAACCTGGAGTACTGGAGTTCATCCTGCCCCATCAACCGGTTCAGGACCGGTGATTTCTACGACGTGCTCGGCAACGTCTGGCAGTGGACCGAGACCCCCATCTACGCCTTCCGGGGGTTTGACATCCATCCCTGGTACGACGACTTCTCCACTCCCACCTTTGACACCCGGCACAACCTGATAAAAGGGGGGTCGTGGATATCCACCGGCAACGAGGCCACCCGGGACGCGCGCTACGCCTTCAGACGCCACTTTTTCCAGCACGCCGGATTCCGTTACGTGGAGAGCAACGCCCCGGTGGTGATCCACGATGACCAGTACGAGAGCGACACCCTGGCTGCCCAGTACTGCGATGCCCACTACGGGCCGTCGCACTTCGATGTCCCCACCTTCGCTGTCACCGTGGCAGGGATCTGCCTGGAGCAGATGAAGGGGAGGGTCATGGGCCATGCCCTGGACCTGGGATGCGCCGTGGGTAGGGCCGCCTTCGAACTGGCCAGGGGAGGATTCGAGCAGGTTACCGGTCTGGACTTCTCCACCCGCTTCTTCCGCCTGGCCACCCGCATGCGGGATGAGGGGTTCCTCCGCTACGCCTTCCCCGAGGAGGGGGAGGTGGTCTCGTTCCACGAGATGGCCCTCACTGACCTGGGGCTGGGCGCGGTACGCGACCGGGTGCGCTTCTACCAGGCCGACGCCTGCAACATCCCGGCAAAGTTCAGCGGCTTCGACCTGGTGCTGGCGGCCAACCTGATCGACCGGCTCTACTCGCCGCGCAGGTTTCTCACCACCATCCACGAGCGGATGAACCCCGGCGGCCTGCTGGTGATCACCTCCCCCTACCCCTGGCAGGAGGAGTTCACGAAAAAAGAGGAATGGCTGGGGGGGTACCGCGACGCCGGTGAGCCGGTCTGGAGCCTGGATGGCCTGAAAGAGGCGCTGGCTCCGCGCTTCCGCATGGTGGGCGAGCCTCGGGACGTGCCGTTCGTGATCCGGGAGACCCGGCGGAAGTTCCAGCATTCGGTGGCTGAGCTGACGGTGTGGGAGTTGAACTAGCATGACGGCGCACGCATCACCGGCCACTCCGCTTATGCCCGTACTCTTCGTGGGTCACGGCAACCCCATGAACGCCATCGAGGAGACGGTGTACGCCCAGGCGTGGCGCGATACGGCCGCCGCGCTGCCGCGGCCCAGGGCGATCCTCTGCATCTCTGCCCACTGGGAGACCGAGGGGACGTTTGTCACGGCCATGGCGCAGCCAAAGACGATCCACGACTTCTACGGCTTTCCCGATGCCCTCTACCGGGTGCAGTATCCGGCCCCCGGTTCACGGGAACTGGCCGAACGGGTACGCGATGTGGCGACATCCACCGCCGTGAGGTTGGACGACGGCTACTCCTGGGGGCTGGACCACGGCGCCTGGTCGGTGCTCAGGCGCATGTACCCCGAGGCCGACATCCCGGTGGTGCAACTCAGCCTGGACCGCACCCAGCATCCCCGCTTCCACTACGACCTGGCGAACGAACTCCTCCCGCTGCGGCAGGAGGGGGTGTTGATCGTGGGGAGCGGCAACCTCGTCCACAACCTGCGCCTGTTGCAGTGGGATGCCACAGGGCCTTACCCGTGGGCTGCCGAGTTCGACCGGCTGGCGGCGGAACTGATCCTGGCAGGTGAGCACGACCGCCTGGTGGCCTACCCGGCGCTGG
>DATBXI010000354.1:0-11278 GCA_036514355.1 Desulfuromonadaceae bacterium | reverse complement strand
GGACGGCTGAACAGAGATGGCATCGCGGCATCGGCCGCCGTATCGCTGGCCAGGTTCATGGTTGTGCGGAGCATTTGGAGATGAAGGGCTTCCGCCAATGATTGGGCCTTGGTCTGTTCGCTCTGCGCGCCCTGGCCCTCGTTGGCCAGGATGGCGGCCAGCTTGTCGGCAAACACACCGTCAGGCTGGGACGCGGCGCGAGGTTCTGTCGCCTGGCGGGCGTCCTTGGCCAGAAGAGATGCCAAGAGCGATGGGTTTTCGTTGATGCCGATGGTCATGGCAGCCGTTATTCCTCGGTATAGACCAGGTTTTTCTTCTTCAGCTTCTCGATCAGGGTGGTCCGCTTGAGGTTCAGGAGCGATGCGGCCTCTTTCTTGTTTCCCTTGGTCCGTGCCAGCGCCTGCTGGATCAGGTTGTTTTCGAACGCGTCAACGGCGCTGTTGAGACAGATCCCCCCTGCGGGAAGCCCGTCGGTGGCCTGCAGGGGCGTCGCCGGAGCCTGCGCCTTGCTGACGAGGTATTTTTCCGGCAGGTCGTCGGGGGTGATAAGGCCGCTGTCCTTGAGGATCACCATCCGCTCCACCAGGTTCTCCAGTTCCCGCACGTTTCCTGGCCAGCTGTAGTTGCTGAGGATATCGAGGGCCTCGCGGGAAAAACCCTTGACCGCATGCTTCCGGTCGCTGTTGAAGCGGGACAGGAAGCTGTGGATCAGGAGCGGGATGTCTTCCCGGCGCTCCCGCAGCGGCGGGATGGTTATGGGGATTACCGACAGACGGTAGTAGAGGTCTTCGCGGAAATCCCTGTTCGCCACGAGTTGCTCCAGATCCTTATTGGTGGCGGCAATGATGCGTACGTCAACCTTCTGGGCCTTTGATGACCCCACCGGTTCGACTTCCTTGCTCTGCAACGCCCGCAGGATTTTCACCTGCAGACTCGGCTTCATGTCCCCGATTTCGTCCAAAAAGAGCGTTCCCTTGTCGGCCATCTCGAAGCGACCGGCCCGGTTGGCGTAGGCGCCGGTGAACGAGCCCTTGACGTGGCCGAACAATTCGCTCTCCAGCAGGTCGTCGGGGATGGCGGCACAGTTCACCGGGACAAAGTTTTTGTCGTTCCGGCCGCTCAGTTGGTGTATGGCCCGTGCTGCAAGTTCCTTGCCGGTTCCCGATTCCCCCTGGATCAGTACCGTGGCGGTGGACTCGGAAATCTTCACGATGAGGTCGAACAGCACCTGCATGGGAGCGCTCTTGCCGATCATGGAACTGAGCTTGTGCGGCTGCCGGCCATTGTCCGTGGTTTCCTGCATGAGCATTGCCTGGGATTCGGCGGCCCGCATGACCAGGCTCTCCAACTCGTCGAGGTTGAGTGGGTGCGGCAGAAAATAGAAGCTGTCGGTGTGTGGGGGGAGGGGGAGTTCCTCTTCCGTGCAGCTGTATCCGATAAGGATAAGCGTGGGGCTGAGCCGTTTGGCATGTTCGATGAAATCGGGAACTATGGTGTGGAGATGGGTTAATTCGGCGATGATGACGGCCACCTGTTGATCCCGGATGGTGTCAAAAATCAGAGCGTCGTCCTCGCCGTGAATCACGTCGTAGCCCTGGTATGTCAAAAATGCAGACACCAGGTCGCGGCTCTTGCGATCACGGTCTACGATGAGGATTTTAGCGGCAGCGCGCATGGATTGCCATTCAATTCAACGGAAGATATCGTGCCCTGTTGGACGTTGGGTCAGAATAATGCCACTTAACCAAAAAGTCAAGATAATGACTTTGTTGCAATGGGTGAAAAATGGAATTTGTTAATTTAGTTGAGGCTGTTTTTGCATGATCAGGGCACGGAATTGTAATGAAAGAAATAAATTTATCCTGCTTGATAAAGCAGGACTACCATGGTAGATTATGCCCGCTAAAATGCCAACAAGCTGACGGTTTAGGCGTATCCCATGTACATTATAGAGCTGAGGAGGAAGTCATGAGCAATGCACTGGTTCCGGTAAAAAGCGATGAATCCCACGGAGAACTGATTCAGCTTGTAAGCTTTAATCTTGACCAGGAAGAGTACGGCGTTGATGTCCTGAAGGTGCGCGAGATCATCCGCATGCCCACGGTGACCCGTGTTCCCAATACGCCCCACTATGTGGAGGGGGTGATCAACCTGCGGGGCAAGGTCATCCCGATCATCTCCATGCGCAGAAAATTCGGCCTGCTGGAGGTGGACAGCGACAAGCAGACCCGCATCATGGTCATGGACGTGGACGGCGAGCTGATGGGATTCATTGTTGATGCCGTATCCGAGGTTATCCGTATCTCCGGCAGCGAGATCCAGCCCTCGCCGGCCGTGGTCGCCAGCGGCATTGACCAGGAATGCATCGCCGGGGTGATCAACCAGACCGAGCGCCTGCTGGTGCTGCTGGACCTGGAGAAGATGTTCTCCCAGGATGAAAAAAGGATATTCGGTTCGCTGTAACCTCCAGTACTCTCGAAGGAGCTTGTAATGCCCATTGATTGCGAAGATCAGGAACTTCTCGAAGGTTTTCTCACTGAAACGACCGAGCTGCTGGAGAAGCTCGATGATGACCTCGTGGCACTGGAAAAGTCAACGGAAGACACGGACCTGCTCAACCGGATCTTCAGGTCCATCCACACCGTCAAGGGGGCGTCGAGCTTCCTCGGTTTCGATCTGCTGGTCAAGGTGACCCACAAGACCGAGGACGTGCTCAACCGCCTTCGCAAGGGAGAGCTGCTGGTGACCCCGGAGATCATGGATGTCATCCTGGAGGCCACCGACCTGGTCAAGCTGTTGGTGAGCGACATCAAGGGGGGGGATATCCAGGATCGGGAGATCGACGGCACCATTTCGAAGCTGCTGCCGCTGCTCTCCGAGTCCGCCGCTGCCCAGGCGCAGGCCGAGGCGCCCGCTGCGCCGCAGGCAGCCGCACCCCAGCAGGAAGTCCCTGCCGAACCGGCACCCGCCGAAACGGCGGCCCAACCTGCCCCGGTTCAGGAGACCAGCCCTGTGCCCGCCCCCAAGCCTGCCGCCGAGGTGATGCCGAAGAAGGCGCCGCCTCCCAAACCGGCCGAGGGAAAAGGGGACGACCTGTCGGACAACACCACGGTACGCGTGGACGTCAAGCGTTTGGACGACCTCATGAACCAGGTGGGTGAACTGGTGCTGGAGCGCAACCGCATGATCCAGCTCAACCAGGACCTGCAGCAGGGAGACTCGGAGCGCCACGACTTCAACGAGGAGTTCGGCAAGCTCACCAAGCGGATGAACTTCGTCACCTCCGAGCTGCAGATGCAGGTCCTCAAGATGCGCATGATCCCGGTGGACAAGGTCTTCAAGAAATTCCCCCGCATCGTGCGCAGCATGGCCCGCGACCTGGGCAAGGAAGTAGACCTGCAGATCTTCGGCGAAGAGACCGAGCTGGACCGCTCGGTGGTGGACGAGATCGGCGATCCGCTCATCCACCTGATCCGCAACGCCATGGACCACGGCCTGGAGTCCCCCGACGACCGCGTTGCGGCGGGCAAGCCTCGCGTCGGCACCCTGATCCTGGCAGCAGTCCACGAGGGAAACCAGATCATCATCAGCATCAAGGACGACGGCCGCGGCATCGACACCGACCGGGTCGGGCGCAAGGCCATCGAAAAAGGGCTGATCAGCGAGGATCAGCTGGCCGCCATGAGCCAGCGCGAGATGTTCGACCTGATCTTCCTGCCCGGGTTCTCCACCAAGGACGTGGCCTCGGACCTCTCCGGCCGCGGCGTGGGCATGGACGTGGTCAAGACCAACATCAAGAAGCTCAACGGCCTGATCGAGATCAAGAGCGAGAAAGGGCTCGGCTCGGAATTCATCCTGCGCCTGCCCCTGACCCTGGCCATCATCCAGTCGCTGCTGGTGGAGGTGGAGGGGGAGGTCTACTCCATTCCGCTCTCCTCGGTTCTGGAAACCCTCCGGGTGGACCAGCGCCAGTTCCACATCATCGGCGGCCAGGAAGTGCTCAAGCTGCGCGACATGGTGCTGCCGCTCATGCGTCTGCAACGGATCTTCAATGTGCAGCAGCGCTACGAGCAGGATGACTTCTGCTACGTGGTCGTCGTCGGCGCCGCCGACAAGCGCATGGGACTGGTGGTGACGCGCCTGGTGGGCCAGCAGGAGGTGGCCATCAAATCCCTGGGGAGCTATCTGGCCAACATCCCCGGTATTGCGGGCTCCACCATCCTGGGCGACGGCCGGGTGACCCTGATCGTGGACCCGGTGGGTCTCATCGACGGAGGAGACGGCGCCGCTGGGCGCTAGCAGCCGGTGAAAACGATACTCCACGGGGAGTGAAGGGATAGAGCGTGTCAATATCTGACAAAGACTTCGAACAGTTGCGGGACTTCATCTACAACCTCTGCGGCATGTATTTCCATTCCACCAAGAAGTATTTTCTGGAAAGCCGTCTCAGCCGCAGGATGGAAGCCACCGGCACCAAGACCCATATGGACTATTACCAGTTTCTCAAGTCGCCCCGCGGGGCCGAGGAACTGAAGTACCTCATGGACGAGATCACCACCAACGAGACCTACTTTTTTCGTAATGTCCCCCAGCTGAACGCCCTGGAGACCAAGCTGCTGCCGGAGATCGTGGAGGCGAAGTCCAGGATGGGGTTCCGCAAGCTGCGCATCTGGAGCGCCGGTTCCTCATCGGGCGAGGAGGCCTACACCCTCTCCATGATCCTGCTGGAGAAGCGGGCCACGCTGCTCAAGGACTGGATCATCGAGATCGTCGGCACCGACATCAACGAGACCGTCATCGCCCAGGCCAAGGAGGGGGTGTTCAACGCCTATTCGGTCCGCAACATCCCCGACCTGTACAAGCGCAAATACATCAAGGAGGATAACGGCAAGTTCATCCTCTCCCCGGAGGTGAAGAAGTTCGTCACCTTCAACAAGCTCAACCTGTACGACGACTCGAAGATGATCTTCATGAAGAGTTTCGACTTCATCTTTTGCGCCAACGTGCTGATCTACTTCGACACGGCTTCCAAGTCCAAGGTGGTCCAGCACTTCTACAACAACCTGCAGCCATACGGCTACTTCTTTGTCGGTCAGTCCGAATCCCTGCACGGGGTGAACGACAAGTTCAAGACCGTGCACTTCCCCGGCGGTTTCACCTATAAAAAATAGCCTGAAAGGTCTGGTATATGGATAAACTCGAGATGATCGCAAAAGCTGAGCAGTTGGTGGGGAAGGTCGACGACCTGCCCACCATTCCGGCGGTCGCCACCCAGGTGCTGCAACTCCTCGACCAGCCAGAAGTGCAGATCGAAGAGGTGGCGGACCTGATGCTTTCCGACCAGGTCATGACGGCCCGGGTGATGAAGATGATCAACTCCCCGGTCTACAAGCCGGGCCATCGGATTTCGTCACTCAAGCGGGCCCTGGTGTACCTGGGTTTGAGGCATATCCGCGAAGTGGCGCTGACCACCTCGTTCATCAGCGCCTTTGATGAAAAGTCGGGTGCGGCCGGGATCGGCACCTTCTGGGAGCATTCCTTCGGGGTCGGCATGGTATCCAAGATCATTGCCGAGAAGATCGGTTACATCGACCTGGAACGGGCCTATATCGCCGGCGTCATCCACGACATCGGCGAGGTGTTTTTCAGCAATTACCTGCGGGACGAGTTCCAGCAGGTGATGGACGGCATCAAGGACAAACCGGTCAAGCTGGTGGATGCCGAGGCCGAGCACTTCGGCACGACCCACTGCGAAATCGGTCTCTGCATGGCCCGCAAATGGAATTTCCCCGAGTCCTACTGCGAGGTGATCGCCTACCACCATACCCCGACCGAGGCGACCATCGATCCGGTGCTGTGCGCCATCGTCAATCTGGCGGACCTGTTCTACAGCGTGCGGGAACTCAACTATGGCGGCTGGGTCAGTTTCAATCTCTACGAAGAGCCGTCCTGGCAAATTCTCAAGAGTATGTCCCCCGACCTGGTTCAGTTGGACATTGAGCGTTTCTGTTACGAACTTGACGATGCCATCCCCCATGTGAAAAATCTGGTAACATCGATCTTCAACTCTCAGGAATAGGCGGAACGAGATGTTTGCACCCTCGATAACTGGTAAAACACGCATACTGATCGTCGATGACTCGTCCTTCATGCGCATGGCAATCCGGAGCATCCTCTCCAAGGAGCCGACCATCGAAATCGTGGGCACGGCGGCCGACGGCATGGAAGGGGTGGAGAAGGCCATTGCCCTCAAGCCGGACCTGATCACCATGGACGTGGAGATGCCGCGGATGGACGGCATCGCCGCCCTGCGCCAGATCATGGCCAAGGCGCCCACCCGGGTGATCATGGTATCCACCCTGACCAACGAGGGGGCCCGGGCAACCTTCGAGGCCCTGGATGCCGGCGCCATCGATTACATCCCCAAGAACGTCACCGATTCCAGCGAGGCCCAGAACATCTTCCGCGACGAGTTGCTGCGCAAGGTCAAGGAGGCGGTGAGGTCCCGTTTCGTCCGGGGCGTCGCGCCGTCCCAGCCCCGCCCCGGAGCGGCTCCTCCGGTACAGCGCGCCATCAGCACCAGGCTGGCCGGCAAGAAGATCACCCATGTGGGGATCGGCGCCTCCACCGGCGGCCCGGTGGCGCTTCAGGAGGTGCTCTCGCGCATCCCGGTCAACTTCCCCTACGGCATCATCGTGGGCATCCATATGCCCAAGGCGTTTACCGGCCCCTATGCCGACCGCCTGAACGCCAAGTGCTCCATGACCATCCGCGAGGCCGTGGACGGGGACGTGCTCAAGCCGGGATTGGCGCTGATCGCGCCGGGCGGCATGCACACCATGCTGGTGCGCCAGGGGGGGGGGCTGACGGTCAAGACCGCACCCACCAGCGCTTATCCCCAGTACGTGTACATCCCGTCGGTGGATCTGATGATCTCCAGCATGGCCGAGGCCACCAACGGCTCCATGCTGGGTGTCATCCTGACCGGCATGGGCAACGACGGTTTCAAGGGGATGCAACTTCTGAAGAGCAAGGGGGGGGTCACCATTGCCCAGGATGAGGCGACCTCGACCATCTACGGCATGCCCAAGGCGTGCGTCGATGGTGGCGTGGCCGACGAGGTGCTGCCCCTGGGGCAGATCGGTTACGAGATCTCCAAGTTCGCGGGATAGGATTTTACAATAAATCTGCCACGGAGACGCAGAGACACGGAGAAAACAAAGGGCGGCCAGGGATATGGCCGCCCTTTGTCATTATCTCTGAGCGTGAACCACGAGCCCCTTGGCGGTTGTTTGCACCTTGCAGTTGGAATATCCGAGGCGTTTCAGCCGCCGCAGGATGAAGAAGGCGGCTATGGGGTGCACATCCGGCAGGATCAGGGGAAAATGATCGGTGGGAATCCAGCGTATGGCCAGCCAGGTGGCCCGGAGAGAGCGCTTTTTCCGCAGTTCTCTGTGCCGCTGGGTCTCTCTGGCGGATTTCACCATCACGAATGCTCGCTGGTCTCGTGGAACGCCAGTTCCTTCCAGTTCTCGATGGTGTTGTCCAGGCGCCATGCGCTTGCGGCCATGTAGGTCAGCTTCCCCTCGCCGTCGACGTAGACGTGCATGGCCTCCTTTTTCTCGAACTCCTCGATGCGCTTCCGCTCGCCGGTTACCCAGCGGGCCGTGACGTAACTCACCGGCTCGAAGGCCACCTTGACCCCGTACTCGTGCTCCAGACGGTGCATGACCACCTCGAACTGCAGCAGGCCCACCGCGCCGATCACCCAGTCGGCCCCCATCAGGGGCTTGAACACCTGGGTGGCGCCCTCCTCGGCCAACTGCACCAGCCCCTTTTCCAGGGCCTTGGACTTCATGGGGTTCAGGAGGCGCACCTTGCGGAAATGTTCCGGGGCAAAGCTGGGGATGCCGGTGTATTTCAGCTCCTCCCCCTGGGTGAAGGTGTCGCCGATCTTGATGGTGCCGTGGTTATGGATGCCGATGATGTCTCCCGGCCAGGCCTCCTCCACGTTGGTACGGTCCTGGGCCATGAAGATGGTGGCGTTGGCGATCTGCACCTCGCGCCCGAGGCGACAGTGACGTACCTTCATGCCGCGGGTGAACTTGCCGGAACAGATGCGGAAAAAAGAGATCCGGTCCCGGTGGGCAGGGTCCATGTTCGCCTGGATCTTGAAGGCAAAACCGCTGAACGGCTCTTCGTAGGGAGATACGGCCCTGGTGGTGGTCTCCCGGGGGAGCGGCGCCGGGGCATGGGCCACAAAGGCGTCCAGCAGTTGCTGCACGCCGAAGGTGTTGATGGCGCTGCCGAAGAAGACCGGTGTCTGCGTGCCGGCCAGGTAGGCTTCCTTGTCGAAGGGGTGGGCGGCACCCTCCAGGAGTTCCACGTCGTGGCGCAACTCCTCCACCTGGCTCCCCAGCAGCTCGTCCAGGCGCGGGTCGTCCAGCCCGGCCACGGTCAGGATCTGGCCGGTGCCGTTGGCCGCCTCGGCGTCGAAGAAGGTCAGCTCCTTGGTCAGCAGATGATAGGTGCCGCGGAACCGTTTGCCCATCCCGACCGGCCAGGTAACCGGCGCGGTCTGCATCCGCAGGTTCCGCTCGATGTCGTCCAGCAGGTCCAGCGGCTCCTGCCCCTCCCGGTCCAGCTTGTTCATGAAGGTCATGATCGGGGTGTGGCGCAGGCGGCAGACCTCCAGCAGTTTGCGGGTCTGGCTCTCCACCCCCTTGACCGAGTCGATCACCATCAGCACCGAGTCTACGGCGGTGAGCACCCGGTAGGTGTCCTCGGAAAAGTCATTGTGGCCGGGGGTGTCCAGCAGATTGATCTCGCAGCCGTTGTAGGTGAATTTCATCACCGACGAGGTGACCGAGATGCCGCGCTGCTTCTCCAGTTCCATCCAGTCGGACGTGGCATGGCGGGCGCTCTTCCTGGCCCTGACCTCGCCGGCCTGCTGGATGGCGCCGCCGAACAGGAGCAGCTTCTCCGTGATGGTGGTCTTGCCCGCGTCGGGATGGCTGATGATGGCGAAGGTGCGGCGTTTGTCCACTTCCTGTTGATTATGCTTCTGCACGAACTGACTCCTTTGACAATCGAAAGGCGGGCTCGTGCCCGCCTCGGGTTTTTCATTGGTGTGCTTATATTACCACAGGGGTAGGGGGAAAATCTCCAAAATATTCAGGGGGTAACGGTCATCGCCGGAAGACCAGCCGGTCCAGGCACCACTGGCCGCCCCCGGCGATCACCAGGTAGAGCGCCATCCCCAGCAGGGCGAGGTTGTACTCGATGCCGTGCCCGCGTCCCGGGGCGCAGGCCATGTTGAGGAAAAAGCCGTTCAGCCAGTGGATCTTGTAGATGGCAACCGCCATGACCGCTGCAATGCCGGTGGCCGAAAGGCGGGTCAGAAAGCCGGTCAGCACGCCGAAGCCGCCGCCGAATTCGGCGACGATGGCCAGCAGGGTGAAGATGGGGGGAATGCCCAGTTTTGCCTCGAAGGTCTTGAAGGTGCCGGACAAGCCCGGACCGCCGAACAGCCCCAGGAGTTTCTGCGAACCATGGGCCATGAAGATCAGGCCCAGCGGGATCCGCACCATCAAGGGCGCAATCTGGTCGCTCACGTTATAGCCGCCTTTTGCCATACACTCCCTCCCTGGCGATCACGGGTGTGTGTCCCGGTGGTGATCAGGACCGGGCGGCAGCGCCCCTGCCTGTTGTTCCCGTGTCAGGCTCTTCTTGAGCGCCGAGAAGAGCAGGCACATGATCAGCAGAAACACGAATTCGACGAACACATTCCAGTAATGCAATATGGAGAATTTGAACGCAAAGCCTGTGGTCGCCTCATCGGCGGTGAGCCGCGTTATCAGCGACAGCAGACAGAACAGCAGCCCGCTACCCTTGCCGACGAACCAGGCGACCAGCGCGATGGGGATCAGATAGAAGATGATCAGCGAGTAGTCGCCGGTGACGTAGTCCAGCCAGCCGAGCATCAGGAGCAGCGCCAGGCTGATGGCGTAGATGGTTGCAGCACTCCGGCAGGAGAAGAGTTTGTCGGCGGTCGTGTGAAGACGAGTGAACATGGGCCGGCTCCCGTTGGCAGCGGCACGACTACGAAAAAGGGGACCTGCGTCCCCTGGTTGTTAAAATGGCGGGCGGCATGGGATTCGAACCCACGACCCCAGGCTTCGGAGGCCTGTACTCTATCCAACTGAGCTAACCGCCCGCACATGGCCGCTCCATTGTTGAAAAGCGACCGAGCGACAAAACTTACACTAATTGCCGCCGCAACTCAAGTCAAAAATCTGTCAATTTTGCGTCGCGTTTGCTACACTGCGCCGCTAGTGGATATCTGAAAGGTGAACCGTGACATGACAGGACACGACTGCATCCGCGTTATCGGCCTGACGGGCGGCATCGCCACCGGCAAGAGCACGGTTGCCCGCTGCCTCGAGGAACAGGGAGCCGTGGTGATCGATGCCGACAGTCTGTCGCGCGAAGCGGTCCGGCCGGGGAGCGCGGCCCTGGAGCGGATCGTGGCGCTGTTCGGCCCGGAGATGCTTCTGGCGGACGGCAGTCTCGACCGCAAGCGGCTCGGCAGGCTGATATTCGCCGACCCGGACAAGCGGTGCCAACTGGAGCGGATCACCCATCCCGCCATCAGGCGCCTGGCGGACGAGCGCATCAGCCGGCTGGCCGCGGAAGGCGCACGGGTGGTGTTCTACATGGCGCCGCTCCTGATCGAGGCCGGGGCCGTTGACCGGGTGGATGAGGTCTGGGTGGTGACCGTGCGGCCCGAGATCCAGATGGAGCGCCTGATGGGGCGCGACGCCATCGAACGGGCCGAGGCGGAGCGCATCATTGCCAGCCAGATGCCCTTGGCCGAAAAGGAGCGCCACGGCCGGATCGTGATCGACAACAGCGGCACCCCGGAGGAGACCCGGCGGATCGTGGCCGCCATCTGGGCCCGGGAGATAGGAAACAGTGATGAGCAGTGAGAAGACCCATATCCTGCGGCGGGGGCCTCGTCCTGAACCGCGGCCCGATGCGGCGCTGACCTGCTTCGCGGCAGTGCCGCGCGGTGCCGAGGAGATCGCCGCCGCCGAGTTGGAGCGGCTCGGCATCCAGGGGGCCGTTGTTGCCAAGGGAGGGGTAGCCTTCACCACCGACCGGGCCGGCCTGTACCGCGCCAACCTCTGGCTGCGCACCGCCAGCCGGGTGCTGGTCAGGCTGGCCGAGTTCCCCTGCGCCACGCCGGAGGAGCTCTACGCCGGGGTGCACGCCATTG
>DATBXI010000353.1:0-4501 GCA_036514355.1 Desulfuromonadaceae bacterium | reverse complement strand
GGTTTGGCGATAAAGTCCAGGGCACCCAGTTCCAGGGCCTTGAAGACCTTGTCTGCCCCGCTCAGGGCGCTGATGACGATCACGGGCATGGCAAAACGGGTGGTCAGTATCCTGAGCAGCGTGAAACCGTCCATCTTGGGCATTTCCAGGTCAAGGGTCACCAGATCCGGTTTGAGGGCTATCACCTTCTGAATCCCATCCTCACCGTTGGTGGCATACCCCACCACCTCGATATCCTGAATCCCCTCCAGCATTTTCGTGATGGTACGCCGGCTGAAGGCCGAATCGTCAACCACAACTACCCTGATCTTTTTCATGACAGACCTCCCGGCATGCTCCGTTCAGGTTTCTGATAGATCATGTCATTCTTGAAATGACGCAGGGTGAACAGGGTGGTGATGTTCATCAGCGACTCGGAATGTCCCAGCAGCAAATAGCCTCCGTCGTACAGGGAGGTGTGGAACGCCTCCACCACCTGCTTCTTGGCGGCGGCGTCGAAGTAGATGATCACGTTGCGGCAGAAGATCAGGTCCATCCTGCCGAGCATGACCATGCGGTGCGTATCGAACAGGTTGAGGTGACTGATGGTGACCAGTTCCCTCACCTCGTCGTTGATCCGGTAGCCGTCCTCCTGCTCCTGGAAGAACCGTTTGATGTAGTACTCTTCCGTGGCCCGGAACGACGATTTGCCATAGACGCCGCGCCGGGCATGCTGGAGAACACGCTGGCTGATGTCCGTGCCGATGATCTCGATCCGCCACCCCTGCAATTCCTTGATTTCCAGGAGCAGCATGGCGATGGTGAACGGCTCCTCGCCCGTGGAGCACCCCGCGCTCCAGATGCGCAGGGTGCGGTTGTTGCGTGATGATTTTCTCTGCAGGAGCTCAGGCATGATCTCTTCGGTAAATGCCTTGAGCTGGAATGATTCGCGAAAAAAGTAGGTCTCGTTGGTCGTCAGGATATCCATGATATCCATCAGCTCCTGATCCCTTTTCCGATTATACTTCAGGAAATGGTAATAATCCCTGAAGGATGCCAGATTCAGGGCTGTCAGGCGCCGGGAGAGACGCTTTTCCAACAGGTATTTCGCGTCTTCATCAAAATAGATACCGCAGTGGCTGTAGATGGTATCCCGGAAGAGCAGAAACTCGTCGTCGGACATGAACTGTTCGGGGCTGGGGGGAATTGTCATGCAATCCCTTCCAGCAGCGCCTGCAGTTGAGTTTTGAGCTGGTCGTCCTGTTCACGCTGTGCCGCCCGCGCCAGCAGCCGCCGCGCCTGGTCGGAGGGAAGGCCGGCCATAACC
This sequence comes from Desulfuromonadaceae bacterium, assembly GCA_036514355.1. Taxonomy (GTDB): domain Bacteria; phylum Desulfobacterota; class Desulfuromonadia; order Geobacterales; family Pseudopelobacteraceae; genus JACPFJ01. The sequence continues at coordinate 3,195 of DATBXI010000353.1, read as the reverse complement.
CTTGCCCAGGCGGTACGCGCCTCGGCATTGGGATGCGCCATCAGGCGCTCCGCCTGGGCCATGACCCATTCACCCCCCTGACGGGCAAGGATGGCAGTGGCCAGGCTCACGATCTCCCTGTCCGGGCTGTCGAGGGCCGCCTCCACCAGGTCCATGGCCTCGCGGCTGCCGATGGTCTCCAGCAGTTCCAGACAGGTGATCATCAACAGGCCGTCGGCATGGGCATATTGCGATAGTATGGCTGGGAACGCCGCGGCGCGGTCGATGCGGGCGATGCTGCGCAACACGGCGCAGCGCACCCAGATGTCCTCGTCGTTAAGGGCGTAGCGCAGGTGCTCGATGACATCGCTGCCCCCCACCTCTCCCAGGGCCTCCACCACGGCGATGCGCACCTCCGGGTCTTCATCCACCAGCGCGATCAGCAGAATGCCGCTGGCCGTGGCAAGGCGCAGCCTGCCGATGGCCGCAACAGCAGCCTGGCGGACACTCGGGTCGGCGTCCTTGACCAGCAGGGTGAGCGGTTCCCCATCACCCAGGGCGGCGTGGAGGATTACGGCATCCCGCCGCTGCTCGGGTCGGGGTGATTCGGTCAGTTGCTGCGCCACCGCCTGAATGGCTGTGCGATCGATGAACGCCAGCCTCTGGAAGCAGGCGATGACGGCGTTTCCCACCCCCGCATCCATGTCGTCCAGCAGGGGGACCATATCCGGGATGCTGTCCGTAAGGCCGAGCCGGCCTGCAGCGGATATGGCGGCCTTGCGGACCAGCACTGCCGGATCGTGCAGCGCCCTGCGGATCATATCGGCGCCGGGACGGTGAGCCAGCTCCCCCACGACCGTGCAGATGGCGCAGCGGGCCGTCTCGGTTGCCTGGGGATACAGCGCGATCATGGCATCCATGGCACGGCTGCCCAGGCGTTTCAGCGACGCAAGTGCTATGCCCGACAACCGCTCGTTGGCGAATGCGGCCAAGAGCGTTTCCGCGCCGCGCATGTCGCCGATGATGCCGAGCAGGACCGTTACCGCCTCGGCCAGGGTGGTGTCGGAACTGTCGAACAGGTCGACCAGGGTCGGCACCACCTCGTCGGCCGGCATCCGCCGCAGGGCATCCTCCAGTTCCTGCCGTGATGTGGCGCTGGAGCGGGAGAAGATGCGGTACCAGGCAATGACGGCGGCGGAGCGGCTGCTTCTCTGGCGTGACAGAATCCCTTGCAGCAGTATGGGCACCACCGACTCGTCGCCGATGCTCCCCAGGCACTCGTAGACCCCCTTGCGCAGGATGTCCTGATCGGCCAGCCGGATGATCTCGTCGGGCACGGGCACGTGGGAGGTGAGTTTGCCCAGGGCTGCCAGGGCGCTGAAACGGAACAGGACCGAGTCGTTCTCCACCACGGCACGGATAAGGTCGGGGACCGATCCCGTGTCGCCGATATTGCCCAGGTGTTCGGCGGCCGCTGAGGCCACGTTCACATCCGGGTCGTGCAGGGACGACAGCAGCGCGGGCACGAATTCCGGGCTGGCGATCAGCCCCATCACATCAACGACGAATTTGCGCACATCCCCGTCCCGGTCGTCCAGCAGACGGCCCAGTGGAGCAGCAGCCCGCGTTCCCAGCTTGGTCACGGCCTCGGCGGCGGAGTTCCGCAGGCCTGCGTTATCCTGGCTGCGCAGCAGTTCCAGAAGCGCCTCGATGGCACTCTCCTCCGGGGCGGCCGCCACAAAAATATCCACGGCCTCCTTGCGCACCCGCCAGCTGGTATCCCCCATGGCGGCAAAGAGCAGCGCACGCGTTTCCCGCAGCTCCCTGCCCCGCAGACTCTGAAGCGCGCCGCGGCGCGCTTCTTCATCCGGGGACTGCAGGAGGTTTTGTATATCCGACAAGTTCGTGTTCACCTGTTCTCCATTGCTGAGAAATTGTAAACCTGAAGACAATTGTAACAGGGATGGACAGGATAAACAGGATGAATGGACCAGGAATAACACTTTGACATCCCGTATATCCTGTTTTCATCCCTGTTACGTGAAAGATTTCTATGTGAGGCGGGCGATCTCCCGGTAATCGGCCGGACCGAGCAGGGTGTCGATATCCAGCAGCATGAAGACGCGATCCTCGGACAGGCAGACGCCCAGCAGATATTCGGCGCCAATCCCCTCCGCCACGTCGGGCGGCGGCTTGATATCCCTGGCCGTAACCGTGATCACCTCCATGACATCGTCAACCACCAGCGCCACCTGCTGACGGTGAAAGGAGACGATCAGCAGCTTGCCGTTCTTGTCGCCATCCAGCGGCGGCATGTCGAACCGCTTGCGCAGGTCCATGACCGGGATGACCGTGCCCCGGAGGTTGATGACACCTTCCAGCAGTTGCGACGCGCGCGGCAGACTGTGGAGCTTCTGGGGCAGGACGATCTCCTTGATGCGCATGATATCCACGCAAAAGAGATTGTCCCCCAAATTGAAGCAGGTCAATTGTAAGTCCGACAGTTCCCGTGTCATGGTCTGAAAGATGCTCCGCTCATGGTTCAGAAAAGATCGATATCGGCGATCGTGTCCAAATTCAGCAGGATGATCATCCGCCCCTCGCTGCGCCCGATGCCGGCGACAAACTCCCGGTTGATATCCTCGAGCATGGCCGGTGCCGGCTCAACGCTGTTTTTGGCGATGCGGACGACCTGGATGACCTCATCCACCAGCAATCCGGCAAACGCCTCGCCGTGCTTCACCACCACCACCCGCTCCCTGCCGGTGCCGTCCCCGCGCCTGAGCCCCAGACGGTCGAGGGTGTCCAGGATGGGAATGATGATGCCCCTGAGCGAAATGACGCCGGCGACAAAGGAGGGCGCGCGCGGCACCTCGGTTACCTCGCGCGGCTTGATGATCTCCTTGATCTGCATGATGTTGATGCCGTAGATCTCGTCGGAGACCCGGATGCAGAGGAACTCGTCGAACGCTTCAACTTCTGCCTCCACCTGTTCCGACACGGACAGATCCGGTTCCTCGCCGCATCCGGCCGCCTCCCTCCCCGCCAGGATGGCCTCGATGGGGTCCATGGGGCTGGTGCGGCGGGGGGGACGAAACGGCTCAGGCTGCGGGACAACCAAAGCGGCCGGGCCGGCCTCGAACGCCGCCTCCATGGCAACGGGAGGGTACGTTGTGGCTGGTTCCGCAGGCACCGCACGTTGAACCGCCGCTGCCT
>DATBXI010000352.1:0-2772 GCA_036514355.1 Desulfuromonadaceae bacterium | reverse complement strand
GGGTAGCCGGCCAGGAACCCTTCCTTGGCCGCGTCCTGGATCCCCTTGTCGACCGCAGGTATGTACTGGCGCGGAATGACGCCACCCACGATCTTGTCCTCGAACAGGTACCCTTCGCCGCGCGGCTGGGGGGCCAGCTCGATCCAGCAGTCGCCGTACTGGCCGCGCCCGCCGGACTGCTTCTTGTATTTCCCCTGCACCTTGGCGCTGCCGCGGATGGTCTCCAGGTAGGGCACCTTGGGGGTCTTGAGGAGCACATCCACGCCGAACTTGCGCTTCATCTTCTCCACGATGACCTCCAGGTGCACCTGCCCCATGCCGGAGATGATGAACTCCTTGGTCTGGGGATCGCGGTGCGACTCCAGGGTCGGCTCCTCCTCGATCATGCGGTGCAGCGCGTTGTGGATCTTGTCCTCATCGGCCTTGGTCTTGGGCTCGATGGCGTAGGAGATCACCGGTAGGAGCTGCTTGGCCGACTCATAGACGATCGGCTTTGCCGGGTCGCATAGGGTGTCGCCGGTGATGGTCTCCTTGAGCTTGGCCACGGCCACGATGTCCCCGGCCACGGCCTGTTTGATGGGATGCTGCTTCTTACCCTCCAGCTCGTAGATCTGGCCGATGCGCTCCTCCACTCCCCTGGTGGAGTTGAACACGGTGGAGTCGGAGGTGAGCACCCCGGAATAGACCCTGAAAATGGTGATCTTGCCGGTGTAGGGGTCTGAGGTGGTCTTGAACACCAGCGCCGAGAACGGCTCCTTCTCGTCCGGGGCACGCTCGATGATGTCGTCGCTCTTGGGGAGGGTCCCCACCGCCTTGGTGCGGTCCAGGGGCGACGGCAGATAGGCGCAGACGGCGTCCAGAAGCTGCCGCACGCCCATGTTCGCGGTGGCGGAACCGCACAGAACCGCGGTAAAGGTGTTGCGCATGGTGCCGACCCGCAGGCCGTCCAGTATCTCCGCCTCGGTCAACTCGCCCGTCTCCAGGTATTTCTCCGTCAGGGCGTCGTAGGCCTCGGCCACGGTCTCCACCATGTGCTCGCGCAGGCGGGTGGCCTCCGCAAGACAATCGGCCGGGATATCCCCCTCGGTGCAGGTCCCCGAACCGTCCTTGGGATAGAAGCAGGCCTTCATATGGATCAGGTCGATGACCCCCTGGAACTTGTCCTCTGCGCCGATCGGCATCTGGATGGCCACGCCGCGGGCGCCCAGGGCCTTTTCCATATCGTCGATGGCGCGCAGGAAGTTGGCCCGCTCCCGATCCAGCTTGTTGACAAAGGCGACGCGGGGGATCTCGAACTCGTTGGCCCAGCTCCAGATCTCCTCGGTCTGGGCCTTGACGCCCGAGATGGCGGAGAGGATCACCACCGCGCAGTCCAGGGCGCGCATGCAGGCCCGGGTATCGGCGATGAAGTTGCCGTAACCCGGCGTATCGACGATGTGGATGGAATGGCCGTTCCACTCGCAGTGATCCAGGGCCGAGGTGATGGATATCTTGCGCTTGATCTCCTCGGGCTCGAAATCCATCGTCGAGGTGCCGTCATCCACCCGCCCCAGGCGGTCGATCATACCGGTGTTGAAGAGAATCGCCTCGGCCAGTGAGGTCTTGCCGGCGCCGCCATGTGCAATGATGCCCAGGTTACGGATCTTGCTCGTCTCATACTGTCCCATCTGATCTCCTCCTTGAGTGGGGTATAGGAAACAGCCAGCTATCTGTTTCGTTCGTAGAGTATCCTCAACCCGTCCAGGGTGAGGAAATCATCCACCTCTTCAATGGTTGTGGAGTCCGGGGCAATCAGGTTGGCCAGGCCGCCGGTGGCGATGACCCGGGGGGAATCCGGGCTCTCGGCCTTGATGCGGCTGACGATGCCGTCCACCAGGCCGACGTAGCCGTAGAAGACGCCGGCCTGCATGGAATTAACGGTGTTCTTGGCGATGATCTGGGGCGGTTTGGCGATATCCACCCGCGGCAGCTTGCTGGCCCGCTGGAAGAGCGCCTCCAGGGAGATGGCCAGGCCGGGCGCGATGGCGCCGCCGCAGTATTCCCCCTTGGCGTTGACGTAGTCAAAGGTGGTTGCGGTGCCGAAATCCACGATAACCAGGGCGCAGTGGTGCTTCTCGTACCCGGCCACCGCGTTGACGATGCGGTCCGCCCCCACCTCGCGGGGGTTGTCGTACTGGATCGGCATGCCGGTCTTGATACCCGGGCCGACCACATAGGGGGTGAGACGGAAAAAGTCGTGGGCAATAGCCTCCATCACGCCGGTCAGGGGGGGAACCACGGAGGAGATGATGGCCGCGCTGACGGAGGCGAAGCCGAGGCCGGCCTGGCTGAACAGGCTGTGCAGCAGCACCGCGTACTCGTCGGAGGTGCGCGACTTGTCGGTGGAGAGGCGCCAGTTGCGCACGCGATGCGCACCCTCGTAGATCCCCAGGACGATATTGCTGTTGCCGACGTCAATTACCAGAAGCATGTCAAAGTACCTTTACATCCCCGCTGAGAATCCTTTCAATCCGTCCGTCCGGCCGGCGCAGAAGCAGCGCGCCGTCGCCGTCGATGCCGGTGAACATGCCCCGGACAACCTCGGCCCCGGCATCGCTGACAACCACTTCCCGGCCACGTGCATTGCAGCGTGACTGCCATTCTTCCCGCACCGGGCCGAACCCGTGGGCGAGAAAGCCGGCATAGAGCCGGTCCAGCTCGTTCAGCAGGGCCGCGGCAAAACCTGTCCGCTCGACCCGTTGTCCGCTTTCCAGGAGCAGCGACGTGGCGGGG
>DATBXI010000351.1:0-3538 GCA_036514355.1 Desulfuromonadaceae bacterium | reverse complement strand
TGGCCCGGATCTTCCCCTCGGTGCCGCGCTCGCCGAAACCGCCCGGCACGAGGATCGCGTCCACATCGTCCAGATGCCCTTCGATGCCGTCGCGCTCGATCTTCTCCGAGTCCAGGTATTTGAGGTAGACCCGGCAGTCGTTGGCAATGCCGCCGTGGGTCAGGGCCTCGGCCAGGGATTTGTACGACTCGGTCAGGTCCACGTATTTGCCGACAATGGCGATGCGCACCTCGCCGTGGCTGGGGTGGCGCAGCTTCTCCACCACATCCTGCCACTGGGTCAGATCGGGCGCCTTGGTCCAGATATTGAGCTTCTCCACCACCTGTTCATCCAGCCGCTCCTTGTTCAGGGCCATGGGCACGGCGTAGATATGCTCCGAATCCACCACCTGGATGACGTCCTTCACCTCCACGTTGCAGAACAGGCCGATCTTCTTCCGCATGTCCTCGGGCAATTCGCGGTCGCAGCGGCAGAGGAGGATGTCCGGCTGGATGCCGATCTTGCGCAGCTCCATGACCGAATGCTGGGTCGGTTTGGTCTTCAGCTCCCCCGCGGTGCGGATGTAGGGCACCAGGGTGACGTGAATGTAGAGCGTGTTCCCCGGTCCCCGGTCGTGGCGGAACTGGCGGATGGCCTCCAGGAAGGGGAGCGACTCGATGTCGCCAACCGTGCCACCCACCTCGATGATGGCCACATCGGCGCCCTTGGCGTTTGCCAGGATCTTTTCCTTGATCTCGTCGGTGATGTGGGGGATGACCTGCACCGTCCCCCCCAGGTAATCGCCGCGCCGCTCCTTGTCGATGACCGAGAAATAGACCTGGCCGGTGGTGAAATTGCTCTTCTTGGAGAGCCGTGCGCTGGTGTAGCGCTCGTAGTGCCCCAGATCCAGGTCGGTCTCGGCGCCGTCGTCGGTCACGAAGACCTCGCCGTGCTGAAACGGCGACATGGTGCCGGGATCGACGTTGATGTAGGGGTCCAGCTTCTGCATGGTCACGCGCAAGCCGCGCGCTTCGAGCAAAGCGCCCAGTGAGGCGGCCGCCAGCCCTTTGCCGATGGAGGAAACAACCCCGCCGGTGATGAAGATGAATTTGGTTTTCATGCTGTTTTACTCCTGTGGGAAGGGAAAATACGAAAAAATAAAACATCTGATCCGCCACAGAGGCACAGAGACGCGGAGGAATCACGGAGAAACCGGCTATAAATCAGACGGCAACGTATTTCTCCGGTCTCTGTGTCTCCGTGGCAGATTATGGCTAAGCCTTCTACGGCAATTGTTTGAACCGCTCCCGGGCCTTGATCAGGTCATCGGGCGTATCAACGCCTATGGATTCGAACTCGGTCTCCACAACGCGGATGGCCACACCGTTTTCCAGCGCCCGCAACTGTTCCAGCTTCTCGGACACCTCCAGGAATGTCGGAGACATCGCGGCATATTCGATCAGGAACTCCTTGCGGTAGACGTACAGCCCCACATGCTTGTGGCAAAGCAGCTTGCCGTTGGAAAAGGACTCGTCCTTGAGGTCCGTCCATTTGTCCCGGAAGAACGGCAGCGGAGAACGGGAGAAATAGAGGGCGTTGTTGTCCCGGTCGGTAACCACCTTGACCACGTTGGGACTGAGAAAGTCGTGCAGGGTCTTGATGCGCGTCTTGAGGGTACCCATCCTGAGACCGGGGTCGTCGAGAAACGGGCGTATGGCCTGGTCGATCATGGCCGGCTCGATCAGCGGCTCATCACCCTGGACGTTCACGATGATGTCCGCATCCAGTCCGGCGGCCACCTCCGCCAGCCGGTCGGTCCCGGTCTCGTGATCGGCCCGGGTCATGCGGCAGATACCGCCGAAACCGGTCACCGCCTCCCGGATGCGTTCATCGTCCGTGGCAACGATGACGGCGTTCACCAGGGTCGCCCGGGCGGTCCGCTCGTAGACATGCTGGATCATCGGCTTGGTGCCGATCTCGGCCAGCGCCTTGCCCGGAAAACGCGTGGATGCGTACCGGGCGGGGATAACTGCTGTGATGTTCATGCGGGCTGTAACCTATGAAAGAGGTGTGCTGCGTACGTCGCTGTGGTTGTCCTACGGTAGGACGTGTTAGGCTACCTCAAAAGCAGGGGGGTGTCAAGGAGGGAAACGGAAGCGGAGAAGGCCGGGGCATGGGTGACCGGAGTCCCTGCCGTGTTACTGGGCCATCACGGTGGAACGCCAGCTGAACGCCTCCAACTGGGCCGCCAGCAACTGGTCGAGCGTTATGCCGCAGCGGCCGAGCAGCGGTTCGACGGCCTCGAAATCCGTGACCTCCAGCCGCTCGGCCAAGCTCAGCAGGTCACCCAGCCATCCCTGACGGACAAGGAGCGCCTGGGTCACCTCGTCCGTCAGGTTGAGACTGGCAATGATCTCCTCCATGGGCGCCTCGAACAGCACGTCCAGCAGCGAGAGGATGCCGGTCATGAACGCCTGTTCCCCGCGCTCTTCGGCGGCGGGCCACCCTACCCGCTGCCGGGTCAGCAATTCCATCAGCCTGCCCCGCACGGCGGCCATCTCCAGCAGGGGGTTGTTGACGCCGCGGCTGTCGTTGCCTGCAAAGAGCGAGAGCTGGACCCAGCGGCGCAAGTGGTTGATCCCCAGCATGGTGATGGCATGCCGCAGGGTCTTGATCTTTTCGCACATGCCGAAGGCAACGGAGTTGACCAGGCGCAGCAGGTTGTAGGACAGGGTGGGATTGGCCTTGAAGGTCAGCTCGATCTCGTCGATGGGGGTGTCCGTGGAGAGTTGCTGCAGGAGCTTGAGCATGGCCATGCCCGAAACATCGATCCGCTTCTTGTTCAGCACCACCGGCCGCTCGAAGAAATACCCCTGGAACAGGTCGAACCCCAGCCGGTAACAGGCCTCGAACTGTTCCACCGTTTCGACCTTCTCGGCCAGGATCTTCAACGGCCAGCGCCGCAACTGCCCGATGATGTCCGGGAGGCGTTCCGCCTCGGTCTGGAGTATGTCGACCTTGACGATATCCACCAGATCGTATATCTCGACAAAATCGGGGCAGAATTCGTGGTCGTCCAGGGCCAGCATGAAACCGAGCTGTTTCAATTCGCGGCAGCGCTCCACGACCTGGTCATCCAGCCGTATAACCTCCAGCAGTTCCAGGACCGACTGGCCTATGGGCAACAGCTCCAGCATCTCCGACAGGAGGAGGCCGAGATGGACATTGATGAAGCCGAACTTGCCCCCCAGCACCTCCTGCATGCCGAAAGAGGCCAGGGCGCTGGTGATCACGCTGGCGCTGGCGTGGGAATAGCTCTCGAAGTCGGCATAGTCGCGCCCGGCGGACCTGAAGAGCAGTTCGTACCCAACGATCTCCTGCTTGCGGTCGAGGATCGGCTGACGTCCCAGATAGAATTTTTCGCCGGGGCTCGTCGTCATGGCGCTGATCTCAGGTGCACGACCGCAGCACTTCGGTGGCCAGGTGCTGCAACGACAGGGACTTGTGGACGCCACCCAGCCTGACCGCCTCCTGCGGCATGCCGTACACCACGCAGGTG
>DATBXI010000350.1:0-3180 GCA_036514355.1 Desulfuromonadaceae bacterium | reverse complement strand
CGGTGGCCCTGCCGTTGCTGCCGGCAACGTTGCTGATGGTGGCCACGCTGGTGGACGACGAACTCCAGGTCGCCGACGCGGTCAGGTCCTGGGTCGTGGTGTCCGAGAACGTTCCGGTGGCGGTGAACTGCTGGGTCGCATTCAGGGCTATGCTCGGATTGCCCGGCAGGACCGCCACCGACTGGAGCGTTGCCGCGGTGACCGTGAGGGTTGTCGAGGTCGAGACACTGCCCAGGGTGGCCGTGATCGTGGTGGTGCCGGTGGCGAGGGAGGTGGCCCTGCCGTTGCTGCCGGCTGCGTTGCTGATGGTGGCCACGGTAGTGCTGGACGAACTCCAGGTTACCGACGTGGTCAAGTCCTGGACCGTGGTGTCCGAAAAGGTCCCCATGGCGCTGAACTGTTGCGGTATTCCCAGGGCAATGCTCGGGTTCGTGGGCTGGATGGCCAGCGACACCAGCGTTGCCGCAGTGACCGTGAGGGTTGTCGCACCCGAAACGCTGCCCGATGCGGCCGTGATCGTGGCGGTCCCCGCTGCCACGGCCGTGGCGCGCCCAGCGGCGTCGATGGTGGCCACGCCGGTGTTCGACGAACTCCAGGTCACCGACGCGGTCAGGTCCTGGGTGGTGTTGTCCGAAAAGGTCCCCGTGGCGGTGAACTGCAGGGCCGTACCCTGGGCTATGCGCGGAGCCGCCGGGGTGACGGCAAGGGACACCAGCGTCCGTGGCGCACCACCGCCTCCCCCGCCACCGCCGCAACCGGCAATCACCGTCAGGAGCAGCACACAAACGACCATGCTATTGAATTTCATCGCTGCTCACCCCCGCCGGGATCAGGCCCGGCACATAGGCCCTGCCCCGCAAATCCCGCATGTGTCCCCATCTCTCCACGACGATGTTGTCCGTTGCGAGCCGATGGCGCCGGGTGCCGAACGTGCGCGCAGCCTTCTGCCGGGCAGCGGAGTATTCCCCCCAATAGGAACCGAGGAGTTGCGTGAGGTCGGGGGTGACATACCCGTTCCAGGTAATAGCGAAGACCACCCCGTCGGGTGAGACGTATTCCCGTACGGTCGTGGCATCGGATACGACCTCCTCCACCGTGTACCCCTTGTGGGACGTTGTGGCGCGATGCACGGCCTTGAGTGCCGTGCGATCCGCGGCGATCGTGTCCGGTCCGCCCCCCAGGGCGGCATGGGCCCACTGGCCGGAGGCAAGGGCCGCAACAATCACCATACAGCCTGACATGGTCCGTATTCGCTTCATAACATCCGGCCTCCTTCACCGTCAGTGGTCACACCGCTTCGTGCCGGAGGGCACGATTCCCTGGTATCTTTATACCGCAACTCTCTCCTGCCACAAGAGTCCGGTATATCCTAGCAACATTACGTGGTTCGCAATGTGAAAGAAATAAGGAAATATGCCATCCCGGCAATGTCCCCATGTCCATGTGGTGGCCGGTTGTGATACAAAGAGCTGTAACCCGTACGGATCGAGGGACGGATATGAAAATCACCATCGCCCATCGCCTGTTTCTGGTAATTCTGGCCGCCGCCGGCCTGGCGGTAGTCGGTATGTTCCTAATCATGCAGTGGAGCATAGAGCGCGGCTTCCGGCGCTATGTGGTCAGTTTGGAGCAGGCGCAGTTGACCCGGCTGGCGGAACGTCTCGAAGAAGGCTACGCCGGGCGCAACAGCTGGGAATTCCTGAAACGCGATCCGGACGCGTGGCAGCGGCTGCTGGCCACCTCCTTCCCCCGGGAGAGGCCGGGGCCGCCGAAACAGGAGCACCAGCCCCCCCCATGGCGGGATGACGCGCCCCCGCCGGACCCGCCGGGGGTGTCCGGCACCAGGCCGGCACCGCCTCACCGTTTCGGTGAGCGCTTCTTCCTGCTGGACGCCGCCAGGCAGCCCGTGGTGCCTCCCACCGACGTTCCGGCCGCAGCCGACATCAAGCCGCTCCGTAATCGCGGACAGGTGGTGGGATACCTGGGACTGCTGCCGCACAGGCATTTCGCCGATGAACGCCAGATCCGCTTCCTGAGGGAGCAGCGACTCGCCCTTGCGCTGGTGGCCGGGACCGTGGTGCTGCTGGCCGCGGGGCTCTCGCTCCCGCTGGCCAACCGGCTGGTGCGCCCCATCAAGGCACTGGCAGCGGGCACCCGGCAGTTGTCCGCCGGCAGGTTCGAGGCCCGCGTACCGGTTGCCTCGGCCGATGAGCTGGGACAACTGGCCCGCGACTTCAACTCCCTGGCCCTCACCCTGGAAAAAAACGAGGAGGCGCGACGCCAATGGGTGGCGGACATTTCTCACGAGTTGCGCACGCCGCTGGCGGTTCTGCGCGGTGAGATCGAAGCCATTCAGGACGGTATCCATTGTCCGACCACCGAGGCGATTGCCTCCCTCCACGGTGAGGCGCTCCGTCTGGGGCGACTGGTGGAGGACCTCTACCAGCTTTCCCTCTTCGACCTGGGTGCGTTAACTTACAGGAAACGGGAACTGGACTGCGCCACCATCCTCACCCAGGCCCTGGAGTCATTCCAACCCGATTTCAGCGCCAAGGGGATTGCGCTCCGCGCTGAACTCGGAGAAGGTGCGGACCATCCGCTCTTTGCCGATGGCGAACGGCTCCGCCAGCTCTTCGACAACCTGCTGGAGAACTCCCTCAAGTACACCGACAGCAGCGGAAAACTGCTCGTTCGCCTGGAATACGCGGGCAACCGGGCCGTGATCCATTTTCAGGACAGCGGTCCCGGCGTGCCGCCGGAGGCCCTGGAACATATCTTCGAGCGGCTGTACCGGGTCGAGGCGTCGCGCAACCGGGCGACCGGCGGGGCCGGATTGGGGCTGGCGATCTGCAGAAATATCGTGGCGGCCCACGACGGGACCATCGAGGCGGCGGATTCGCCGCTCGGCGGGTTGTGGATCACGGTGACGCTGCCCGTGACAGGGAGGATGGCATGAACGGTTCCCTATTGATCGTGGAGGACGAGGAGAAGCTCGCCCGCCTGCTGGCCGAATACCTGGAACAATCGGGCTATCGGGTCGCCTGCCTGGGTGACGGCGACGCCGTGGTGCCGTGGGTCAGGTCCCATGTCCCGGACCTGATCCTGCTCGACCTGATGCTGCCGCGGCGGGACGGCCTGGACATCTGCAAGGAGATCCGTTCCTTCTCCTCGGTCCCGATC
>DATBXI010000349.1:0-6002 GCA_036514355.1 Desulfuromonadaceae bacterium | reverse complement strand
TGCTGAGGAGGACTACCCATGAAGAGTCGGAACAAGGCTGGACAAGGAGCAGGTCGAGAAGCTCCAGCGGATCATCAACCACAGCAAGATGAGCAAGCAGCCGTGCACGAAGGCTGCGGAGATACATACCACGCTCCGGTTCCTGAAAGAGGTGACTCCCGTCTTTCGGGAGGCATCCACCTGCGCCGACATCAGCTCGTATGCCCGGAAATATTCCGCATCGCTGGCTCAAGAGCTCGCAGGCACGAGCAAGGCCCTCAACGAGATGCTGCCGCACTACAAAAAGGCCTGCACCGCCAGCAAAGAGGCCGGGCCACGACCCGAGTGAGCCGGACGGTGTGCTCCACCAGAGCAGGCCGCGCCGCTCCGCGGAGAAATTCATGGCACCCGCAGGGGGATGTTGCATAATCCCCCTGTTTTTTTTATAGTGGCTGACTCCATCACATTATCGAAACCAGAACCACGGGAAAAGGTACAGCACCGTCATGACCAAGGAACTCGCCAAGGGGTACGAACCCCACGACGTTGAAAAGCAATGGTACGCCGAATGGGAAGGCAAAGGATACTTCCGCGCCGCGGCCCAATCGGACAGGAAACCCTACAGCATCGTCATCCCCCCTCCCAACGTGACCGGCGCCCTCCACATGGGGCACGCCCTCAACAACACTCTCCAAGACATCCTCTGCCGCTGGAAGCGGATGCAGGGGTATAACGTCCTCTGGATGCCGGGCACCGATCATGCGGGCATTGCGACGCAGAATGTCGTGGAGCGCCAGCTGGCGGCCGAGAAGAAGGACCGTTTCGAGCTGGGGCGCGAGGCGTTCATCGAGCGGGTCTGGAAGTGGAAGGCCGAGTCCGGGGGCCAGATCATCGGCCAGCTGAAGCGCCTCGGCGCCTCGTGCGACTGGGAGCGGGAGCGCTTCACCATGGACGAGGGGCTGTCCAAGGCGGTGCGCACCGTGTTCGTCAGGCTGTACGAGGAAGGGCTGATCTACCGGGACAACCGGCTGATCAACTGGTGCCCCCGCTGCCACACCGCCCTGTCGGACATCGAGGTGGAGCACGAGGACAAGAAGGGCCACCTGTGGCACATCCGCTACCCCGTGGCCGGTGAGCCGGGCAGATACGTGGTGGTCGCCACCACCCGGCCCGAGACCATGCTGGGGGACACGGCCGTGGCCGTGCACCCGGAGGACGAGCGCTACCAGTCCCTAATCGGAAAACGAGTGGTCCTGCCGCTCATCAACCGTGAGATCCCGGTGGTGGCTGACGAGTACGTGGACCGGGAGTTCGGCACCGGCGTGGTGAAGATCACGCCTGCCCACGACTTCAACGACTTCGAGGTCGGGCTGCGCCACGGCCTGGACAAGATCAACGTGTTCGACGAATCGGGCATCGTCAACGCCGCCGGCCGCCAGTACGAGGGGCTGGACCGCTTCGAGGCCCGCAAACGGATCGTAGGGGAACTGGAAGAGGCCGGGCTCCTGGAGCGGATCGACGACCACGCCATGGCCGTTGGCGGCTGCTATCGCTGCAAGACCGTGGTGGAGCCGTACCTGTCGCTCCAGTGGTACGTCAAGGTGGGGCCGCTGGCCGAACGCGCCATGGCCGCGGTCAAGGATGGCAGGACCCGCATCCTGCCCCGGCAGTGGGAGAACACCTACTACGACTGGATGGAGAACATCCGCGACTGGTGCATCTCGCGCCAGATCTGGTGGGGACACCGCATCCCGGCCTGGTTCTGCGACCACTGCGACGGGGTCACGGTTGCCATGGAGGAGCCGACGAAATGCTCGAAGTGCGGCAGCGACGAGATCCGTCAGGAGACCGACGTGCTGGACACCTGGTTCTCCTCGGCGCTCTGGCCCTTTTCCACCATGGGGTGGCCGGAGAAAACCGCTGAACTGAAGACCTTCTACCCCACCTCCTGCCTGGTGACCGGGTTCGACATCCTCTTCTTCTGGGTGGCCCGCATGATGATGATGGGGCTGCACTTCATGGACGAGGTGCCGTTCAAAGACGTGTACATCCACGCCCTGGTGCGGGATGCCCAGGGGCAGAAAATGAGCAAGTCCAAGGGGAACGTCATCGACCCGCTCACGGTCATCGACCAGTACGGCACCGACGCCTTCCGCTTCACCCTGGCCGCCTTCGCGGCCCAGGGGCGCGACATCAAGCTGGCCGAGGAACGCATCGCCGGGTACCGTAACTTCTGCAACAAGGTCTGGAACGCGGCCCGCTTCACCCTCATGAACCTGGCAGGGTTCGAGCCCGATGGCATGAAGCTCGCAGACCTGCCCCTGTCCGAGGGGGATAAATGGATCCTGCACCGGCTCAACGAGACCGCCCGCGAGACCGACAGGGCGTTGGAGGAATACCGATACAACGAGGCGGCCATGGGGCTGTACCAGTTCACCTGGAGCGAGTTCTGCGACTGGTACCTGGAGCTCTCCAAGCGGGACCTTTACGGCGACGACCCGGAGCGGAAGCGGACGGCCCAGTACGTGCTCTGGTACGTGCTGGATAACCTGCTGCGGCTCCTGCACCCCTTCATGCCGTTCATCACCGAGGAGATCTGGCAGGCGCTGCCGGGGGCCAAGGCGACCCCCACCATCATGCAGGCCCCCTACCCTGCCCCCCTGGCGGCACTGAGCTTCCCCGAGGCGGCCGGAAACATGGAGCGGGTTATGGCGGTCATCTCCGGCATCCGCAACATCCGCGGCGAGATGGAGGTCCCCCCCTCCCGGGAGATCAGCGTGATCCTCTCCTGCGGAACGGACGAAAGCCTCGCGCTCATGAAGCACAATGAAGGGGCCATCATGAGCCTCGCCCGCGTCTCGGACCTGGCCATCGGCCAGGGGATCGAGAAGCCGGAGGACGCCTCAATCCAGGTGGCAGGGGACGTGCAGATCTTCGTGCCGCTCAAGGGGCTGGTGGACGTGGAGGCGGAGGAGCAGCGCCTGCTCAAGGAGATCGCCAAGATCGGCAAGGAGATCGAGCAGTTCTCCAAGAAGCTGGAAAACCCGGCCTTCGTGGACCGCGCACCGGCCGACATCGTGGCCAAGGAGCGGGAGAAGCTGGCCGAGGTGGTTGCCAAGAAAAGCGTGCTGGAGCAGAGCCTGGACAAGATCCGGGCGCTCAGGTAGCAAGCAAGGCGGACGGTCTGTGATCGGATAAGGGGGCAGATGATGTTCAAGCGCCTTTACGGGGTACTAATCGCCATCGGCACCGTCATTCTGATCGGTACGCTGGGGTATGTCGCCATCGAGGGGTGGAGTTTCTTCGATGCCCTGTATATGACCATCATCACCATAGCATCGGTCGGCTATGGCGAGACCCATGAACTGACCATGCAGGGACGCATGTTCACGATTATCCTGATCCTGTGCGGCTGCACGACCCTGGTCTACGGCATCTCCATCCTTACCGCGTTTATTGTTGAAGGCGAACTGACCGACGAGCTGAGGAGGCGCAAGATGAGAAACGCCATAGCCGGCCTGGAGAATCACTACATCGTCTGCGGCATGAGCGTCACCGCTAAATACATTGCCGAGGAGTTGAGCAAGACCGGCAGACCCTTCGTGGTGATCGACAGCGATCCGGAGAAGATAAAGCTGCTCAATCAGTCGGACTTCCTCAACATCCAGGGCAACGCCACCCATGAGGCAATCCTCGAATCGGCCAACGTTCGCAAGGCTGCCGGTCTTCTGACCGCCCTGCACAATGATGCGGAAAATCTCCTGGTGGTGGTAACGGCAAAGGGGCTGAATCCGCGGATCGCCATCGTTGCCAAAGCGGTCGACGAGGAGTCTGAGCGCAAGCTGCGGCAGGTCGGCGCCGACCGGGTGGTCATGCCCGATTTCATCGGCGGTCTGCGCATGGCTTCCGAGATGATCAGACCGTCAGTAGTCACGTTTCTCGACACCATGCTTCGCGGCAAGGATGTTACCGTCAGGATCGAAGAGATCAGGATACCGGACCGGTCGGGCCTGACCGGCAAGACGCTGGAGGCCTCAGGCGTGCTCGACATGGAGGGGGTCACGGTGGTTGCCCTCTCGGACGGTGGCAGCTGTTACTGCTTCAATCCCCCCCGCAGCCGGATATTGCAACATGATGATGTGATCATTGCCATGGGCATTGTGGACCACATACAGCAGTTGAAGGCACGGCTGGCTGCCTGAATCAGGCAGAAAGCGAAGACAAAAAGGACATGCAGATGCTGAGCGTTGCCATATTCGCCAAGATGCACGACCCCCGCTGCCAGGGGGTGGCCGACGACCTGATCAACTGGCTGGAGGAGCACAGCTGCCTCCCCCTGGTGGAGGCCCAGTTGGCCGGCCTGATCGGGTATCACAAGGGCATGTCCGAGGCGGACATCCGCGAGCAGGCCGAGCTTGTGGTGGTGCTGGGGGGTGACGGCACCCTGATCTCGGTGGCGCGCCTGTTCAGCGGCAGGGAGGTTCCCATTGTGGGGGTCAACCTGGGGAGCCTGGGCTTTCTGACCGAGATCACCGTGGAGGAACTCTATCCGCTCCTGGAGCGCTGCCTGAAGGGCGACCCGCGCGTGTCCGAGCGCATGATGCTGGAGATTACCCTGTGCCGCGACGGCCAGGAGATCGAGAAGACCCATGTCCTGAACGACATGGTCATCAACAAGGGGGCCCTGGCCCGAATCGTGGACCTGGAGACCCGGATCAACCGCCATACCCTGACCACCTTCAAGGCAGACGGCCTGATCGTCTCCACCCCCACCGGCTCCACCGGCTATTCCCTCTCGGCCGGCGGCCCCATCATCCACCCGGTGATGAGCTGCATCGTGATCACCCCCATCTGCCCCCACACCCTGACCAACCGCCCCATCGTGGTTACCGACGACTCGATCATCTCCATCACCATCGCCTCATCCTACGACGAGAAGGTCTACCTGACCCTGGACGGCCAGGTGGGGTTCAAGCTCAAGCAGGGGGACACCATCGAGGTGCGTCGGGCCCTGAAGACCACGGCCCTGGTCATGTCCGGGGACCGGGACTACTTCGAGATCCTGCGGACCAAGCTGAAGTGGGGCGAGCGGTAACAGACGCTTAACATCTGCCACAGAGCCACAGAGGCACGGAGAAAGTCCACAAACAAAGAACCGGACAGGATGAATGGGATAACGATTTAAGCATGTGTCACTAACTCCCAATTACATTCGCGTCGATAGTCGTAGACCTTTGAGGTTTTAAAAACCTCAAAGGTCTGGCCTTAATCTTAATGAATTCCTCCGTGTCTCTGTGTCTCTGTGGCAGACTTAACGTGTAAGGATCATCCATGCTGACCGACCTGTCCATCAGGAACATCGCCATCATCGACACCCTGCACCTCTCGTTCAGGGGGGGGCTCACCATGCTGACCGGCGAGACCGGGGCCGGCAAGTCCATCATCATCGATGCCGTGGGGCTGATCATGGGGGGCAGAGCCACGAGCGACCTGATCCGCACCGGTCACGACGAGGCAACGGTGGAGGCGATCTTCGACGTCTCCGAGTTGCCCGGAATCCGGCAGCAGTTGGAGGAGGCCGGCCTGGAGGCGGGTGACGAGCTGCTGGTCAAGCGCACCATCTCCCGCGCCGGCAAGAACCGCATCTTCATCAACGGCGGCATGGCCACCCTGACGCTCCTGACCGACATCGCCCGCCGGCTGATCAACATCTACGGCCAGCACGAATCCCAGACCCTGCTCCGCCCCGAAAACCACCTGGTGCTGCTGGATGCCTTTGCCGGCAGCACCCAGATGCGCCAGGAGTTCGGGGCCATCTGCGGGCAACTCCATGGCGTCCAGGAACAGCTGGAGCGGCTGGACGCCGAGGAACGGGAGGCGGCACGCAGGCTGGACCTGCTGGCGTTTCAATCGGAAGAGATCGCCTCGGCTAGCTTGCGGGGGGGCGAGGAAGAGGAGCTTGAGGAACAGCGCCGGGTACTGGCAGGCGCCGAACGGCTGGGCACCACCAGTGCCGAGGCGTT
>DATBXI010000348.1:0-3435 GCA_036514355.1 Desulfuromonadaceae bacterium | reverse complement strand
GGGGTTTTTTATTAGCAGAAAATCAGCGCTCATCAGGATTGTCCATTACTCGCCATACGAAAAAGGGGGAGAACCGCATGGTTCTCCCCCTGGAACACTTCCGTTGAAAACGTCTATCAGCCGGCCAGGCCGAAGGTCTCGTGCAGCACGCGCACGGCCAGTTCGGTGTATTTCTCGTCAATGGCCACGGCGATCTTGATCTCCGAGGTGGAGATCATCTGGATGTTGATGTTGTTGGCCGCCAGGGCCGCGAACATCTTGGTGGCCACGCCGGCGTGGCTGCGCATGCCCAGGCCCACGATGGAGACCTTGCTGATGTTCTCGTCGGTGATCACGGCCTTGGCCTGGATCTCCTTGGCCACCTCGTTGGTGATCTGCAGGGCCTGCTTCAGGTCGGCCTTGGTCACGGTGAAGGTGAAGTCGGTCAGCCCCTCGGAGCTGACGTTCTGCACGATCATGTCCACCGAGATTGCGGCGTTGGAGAGCGGTGTGAGGATCTTGGCGGCGATGCCCGGCTTGTCGGGTACCCCCATCACGGCGATCTTGGCTTCGTTCTTGTCGTAGGCAACCCCTGAAACGAGAATCCCTTCCATATCCTTATCCTCCCTGGTAACCATGGTACCGGTGTTTTCATTGAGACTGGAGCGGACGTGCACGTCCACGTTGTATTTCTTGGCAAACTCCACTGAGCGGATCTGGAGCACCTTGGCGCCCAGGCTGGCCAGTTCCAGCATCTCGTCGTAGGAGATCTTCTCGATCTTGCGCGCTTCCTTGCAGATGTTGGGGTCAGTGGTGTAGACCCCGTCCACGTCGGTGTAGATCTCGCATACATCGGCCTTGAGCGCCGCCGCGATGGCCACGGCCGAGGTGTCGGAACCGCCGCGCCCCAGGGTGGTGACGTTGCCTGCCGCGTCCATGCCCTGGAAGCCGGCCAGGATCACGATGGAGCCGTTCTTCAGGTCTGCGCGGATGTTCTTGTCGTCGATGCTCTCGATGCGGGCCTTGGTGGCGGTGGAATCGGTGATGATCGGCACCTGCCATCCCTGGTAGGACTTGGCTTTATACCCCTGGGACTTGAGGTACATGGCCAGAAGGCCGATGGTGACCTGCTCGCCGGTGGCCACGACCACGTCATACTCGCGCCCATCCGGGATTTCGCTCATCTCGTTGGCCAGGGCCACCAGCTTGTTGGTCTCGCCCGACATGGCCGATACGACCACGATCACGTCGTTGCCGGCATCATAGGTTCTCATGACCCGTTTGGCCACATTCTTGATGCGGTCGGTGGTAGCCACCGACGTGCCGCCGTATTTCTGGACTACAAGTGCCATGCTGCTCTCCTTAGCGCGTGGTAACGGAAACAATGCGGTTAGAATGTGGTTCTATAGCAGATAACCGGTTCCCTGGTCAAAGAAAATTTTCAGGCGCGGGCGGCCCGGAAACAGCGCTCCCCATCATGATCGCAGCTTCGATTCCACTGCCCGGAACCGCCTGTGCCGGAGCAGGGGGCAAACTGCCGGATCATGGGGGCATCAGCGTACCATGTGAATATTTGTGGCCCGCCATTGCCACCCCTCTGCCGGGTGGTACAATTCACTACTATATTCAATGCCATTCAGTGTGTTGCCGCCCTGCGGAACGAAACGACCGGGGCGGGCAGCCGATACACGTACTATCAGGAGCTGTCCGACATGAAGCCTGCACGTGCGAACCCCACCATGGAAAAGGTCCCAACCGAGCCAGATCGAGGAGCGGCAGACCGCGAAAATGAATTGAGAATACTGCGGCAAATCGCCTTTGCCTCCGGGGTGTTTCAGGAGGATGTCACCATACGCACCCTGCTGGAGTCGCTCGCCGAAGGGGTCGTCATCATCGACGACTCAGGGACCATTCTGCTGGTCAATGGCGCTGCCGAAAAGATGTTCGGGTACCAGAGAACTGACCTCATCGGCAAGCCCCATGCCATGCTCATTCCCGAACGCTTCCGCGCGCTCCACGAAGAGCACGAGGCAGGTTACTTCAAAGAACCCAGGATCAGGCCCATGGGCCAGCTGCTCGATCTGACCGGGCGCCGCCGAGACGGGAGCGAGTTTCCCCTGGAAATCAGCCTGGGGTTTATCGAAACCACCCACGGCATTCTCGTGCTGGCTCTGGTCAGCGACATGACACTGCGCAAGCAGTTCGAGATGCGTCTGCAGGAAAGCGAGCGGCTTTTCTCCTGCTTCATGCTCCATTTGCCCGCCGTCGCCTGGATGAAGGATCTGGATGGCCGGTACGTGTACGCCAACGTGGAGGCCGAGCGGGTGTTGTCCGTGCCGTTGCCCGAGCTGCTGGGCAAGACCGACGATGAACTGCTCCCACCGGAAACGGCCCGACAATTCAAGGAAAATGACCGCAGGCTCTTTTTCGAGGGAGGGAGCCTGCTGACCACCGAGGTCCTGCGCCGGCCCGGCGGTATGGAACACCACTCATTGGTCAGCAAGTTTGTCGTTCCGGGGCCCGACGACCAGGCGGCGTACGTCGCCGGCGTGGCTTTCGACATCACCGAGCGCGTCCGGGCGGAGGAGGCGCTGCGCTTCAGCGAAGCGCGCTTCCGGTCCCTGCACGACGAGAACCCGGCCATGATCTTTACCATCGATGCGGAGGGAGCGATCGTCACCATCAATCCTGCCGGCACGAATCAACTGGGCTACACGGCGAATGAACTGGAAGGGCAGTCGGTGCTGAAGATATTCCATGAGGATGACCGCCCTGTCGTGGCCGGACAACTGCGGTCATGTTTGCAGAATCCGGATCAGGTGCATCGCTGGCAGCTCCGCAAGATCCGCAAAGACGGGGGCCTGCTCTGGGTGGAGGAAGTGGCGCGGGCGATATACGACCTGCATGGCAACCTCAACGTGCTGGTCGTGTGCCAGGATGTTACCGAACGCAAGCGTGCTGAGGAGAGCGAGCAGCGCTTTCGCGCCCTGGTGACGGCCAGCTCGGAGGTGTTGTACCGGATGAGCCCGGACTGGAGCGAGATGCGCGAACTCTACAGTCGGGAATTTCTGGCCAACACGGAAAGACCGAGCAGTGACTGGCTTCAGAAATACATCCATCCGGATGACCAGCCGCACGTGACCGCCGTCATCCAGGAAGCCATCCGCACCAAGAGCATGTTCGAACTGGAACACCGGGTCCGGCAAGCTGACGGCAGCCTGGGGTGGACGTTCTCGCGCGCGGTTCCGCTGATGGATGCCGACGGCGAGATTGTTGAATGGTTCGGGGCTGCCAGCGATATTACCGAACGAAAACGGACAGAGGAGGCGTTGCAGAAATCCGAGGCAAAGTTCAGCATGATCTTCAATCTGGCGCCTGTGGGGATCACCATCAGCACCCTTGCCGACGGAAGGTTTGTGGATATCAACGCGGCGGGCGAACGGTTCAGCGGCTACC
>DATBXI010000347.1:0-3303 GCA_036514355.1 Desulfuromonadaceae bacterium | reverse complement strand
GCGGACTGGAACCGCTACACGCCGTCTACTCCCGACGCTGCCTCCCCAAGATGGAAACCATGCTGAAAAACGGGGAGCGGCGAATACTCTCCTTCTTCGAGCTGGCCCGCATCCGGCTGGTGCCGCGGGGAAAGATTGCCGGGCTTGACCCCGACTTCGCCTCGTTCCGCAACATCAATACCCCGGAGGAGTACGGGCGTCTGGCGGAGCCGGACTGAATGGCCGCCGAGAGGAGCACCTGATCCCATGCACCTGACCGACTCCCTCGGGAGGACCATAAACTACCTGCGCCTGTCGGTAACCGACCGCTGCAACATGCGCTGTTTCTACTGCATGCCGCCGGAAGGGGTGACCGACAAGGGGCATGGGGCCATCCTCAGCTACGAGGAACTGCTGCTCATCGCCGAGACCGCCATCGGGCTGGGGATCGAGAAGATCCGCATCACCGGCGGCGAACCCCTGGTACGGGCCGGCATCGTCGATTTCCTCTCCCGCCTGGCCCGGATCCCCGGCCTGGCCCACCTGGCACTGACCACCAACGGCCTGCACCTGGCGGATATGGCCGCCGACCTGCGCGCAGCAGGAGTGCAGCGCCTGAACGTCAGCCTGGACTCCCTTGATCCCGCCACCTTCGCCCACATCACCCGCGGCGGCGACCTGAAGCGGGTGCTGGCCGGGCTGGATGCAGCCGAACGGGCCGGCTTCCCGCCCCCCAAGATCAACGTGGTCATCATGCGGGGGATCAACGACGCCGAGATCCTGGCGTTTGCCGAGCTGACCCGCAGCCGCGGCACGTCGGTGCGCTTCATCGAGTACATGCCGGTGGTGCAGGAGGAGGGGTGGCAGCGTTACTGCATCTCCGGGGAGGAGGTCCTCACGCGCCTGACGGCACACTACCCCCTGGAGCAGGTGGACAAGGGGGCCTTTGCCGGGCCGTCGCGGGACTTCCGCATCCCGGGAGCCAAAGGCACCATCGGCATCATCACCGCCGTGTCGGGCCACTTCTGCAGCGAGTGCAACCGCATCCGGGTCACGGCCGCGGGGCAGGCCAAGGGATGCCTGTTCTGCGATGACAGGACCGACCTTATCCCCTGGCTGCGGCCGCCGGACCGGGACGGGCTGGAACGGGTGCTGCAACAGATCGTGGCCGGCAAACCGGAGCGGCACAGCATCTCGCAGGATGGCTACGGCCACCGGAACTTTACCATGTCGCAGGTGGGAGGATAAACGTATGGCCCAGGTCGTGGCGGTCTGCATCAGCGAAAAGAAGGGAGAGCGCAAGACACCGGTGCCTGCGGTGGAGTTGCGTGAGAACCACGGCATCGTGGGGGACGCCCATGCCGGTGACTGGCACCGCCAGGTGAGCCTCCTGGCCCAGGAGAGCATCGACAAGATGCGGGCCCTGGGGCTGGACGTGGCGTCGGGCGCCTTCGCCGAGAACATCACCACCAGCGGCATCGACCTGGTCGCGCTCCCCATCGGCCGCCGGCTCCGGGTGGGCGCAACCGTGCTGGAGGTGACCCAGATCGGCAAGGAGTGCCACACCCGCTGCGCCATCTTCTACCAAGCCGGGGACTGCGTCATGCCCAAGGAGGGGATCTTTGCCCGAGTCATCACCGGCGGTACGGTGCGGCCGGGGGACAGTGTAAGCACGGTTTAGGTTTTGACAATATTGATCTTACGTATTGATTGTGATATTTAATACGTAAGGAGGTGCCATATGCAAGCGAAACTGACATTGAGTCTTGAGAGGGACGTTATCGAGCAGGCCAAGGAGTATGCGCACCGGCAGCACAGAAGCTTGTCGAAAATGGTGGAGAATTACCTCCGGCTGGTGGTAAGCAGAGAGCAGAAGGAGGTGGAGATTTCACCGATCGTTGCGAAGCTGTCCGGGATTCTCCCTCCGGACGCAGCGGACAACTTCAGGGAGGAATACACCGACTACCTGGAGAAGAAATACCGGTGAAACAGCGCATCTTCATTGATACCAACATCATTGTCGATATCTTCTGCCACCGGGAACCGTTTTATACTTCCGCTGCCATCCTGCTTTCGTTGATCGAAAAGGGAAAAATCGTTGCCTTCGCTTCATCCCTTACCTATGCCAACCTTCATTACGTCCTGCGAAAAACGATCGGCTCACGCCAGGCGACAGAAGCACTGAAGAACCTGCGCAAGATCGTTGCCATTCTTCCGGTTGGCGACACCGTCATTGCCCATGCCCTGGAGTCGTCGTTCCGTGATTTTGAGGATAGCATTCAGTACCATACCGCTCTCGAAAACAATATTTCCTACCTGGTAACCCGCAATCAGAGAGATTTTCGCTTGTCTGCAATCACCGTAGGCACTGCCGAAGAATTTCTGGCCCAATTATCAGCCTGATACCTCCGCCAGGCTCCGCCAGTTGAAAGACGGAGGGAAGATAAGACAAATCGGGGAACGGCGAGGTGCGCGATATCAGCGATCTTGAATCCCAAGAAATAAGCCCTGACCGTCCCGCCCATTTTTCCTTTGCCTCCCCCCTCCGATTGCGGGTAATATAGCCCTGTTTGTCCACCCTAAGGATCCCGATACAATGAGCGCGGAAGAAGTAAAAAAAGAGAAGATGGCCAAGGAGTTACAGGGGATGGCGCTGGCCACGGTCGGCTGCTTCATCCTCATGGCCTTTGTGACCTTCAATGCCGCCGATGTCTCCTGGAACAGCTACTCCAACGAGGGGGGCATCCACAACCTGGGCGGCCGGCTGGGGGCGCAGGTGGCCGACCTGTTCTTCATGACCTTTGGCCTGGCTTCCTACCTGATCCCCGTCGCGCTGCTGAACATGTCCTACACCCTGTTCCGCTTCAAGGAGATCCGTCTCCGCTCCTACAAGCTCATGGCCTTTGGCGGGCTGGTGTTCGCCCTTTCCGCGCTGTTCGCCTTTTTCCGCGACAAGACCGACTTCATGGGCCAGCAGATCCCCACCGGCGGCGCCATCGGGGTGGTCACCGTGCGCCTGCTGAAGGCCACGGTCGGCTCCACCGGCGCCATGCTGCTCCTGTTGCCGCTTCTGGCCGCCTCCATCATGATCCTGTCCCGCTTCTCCTTTGTGCTGTTTGCCGGCTGGTGGCTGGAGACCCTCAAGGTCAAGTGGGCCGCCTGGCGGGAGCGGAGCAGCCACCAGCGGGAAGAGCGCCAGCGGGAAAAGGCCAAGAAAGAGGGGATTTCGACGCCCCTCGCGGCCGCCGGGCCGGTCATCAAGCCGGCCGCTCCGGCACCCCCCCGCCCCAACGTCTTCAAGAAAGAGAAGGAAAAAAAGCAAGA
>DATBXI010000346.1:0-12904 GCA_036514355.1 Desulfuromonadaceae bacterium | reverse complement strand
CTTGTAGGTCAGGGTGAAATCGGTTTCCAGCCCCAGTTCGCGGCTGAAGCCGTCCTCCACCTGGTTGGCCAGGAAGTAGTGCCCCGTGGCCGAGAGGTTGACCTCCTTGGTGAAATCGATGCCCCAGCCCAGGGTGTAGATCTGCAGGCCGCTGGCATGGTGGCTGCCTGTGGGTCCGTTCACCGTGAGGCCGGAGAGATCGCCGAACAGTGCAATATCCCCGATCTGGGAGATGTTGTTGTCGGGATTGCGGAACTCCCGGGCCGTGCTGACGCCGGTGGCGGCGTCCTTGCTTCCGGAGCCGTAGGCATAACTGAGAAAGGTCTTGGTGGTGCGGCCCGCCAGGGCCCCTTCGTAGGAGGCGTCGAAATGGCCGCCATAGGCGTTGATATGGTCGTTGCCCCCTTTGGCGTCGGAAAAGACGGAGCCTGACTCGTAGACCGGCTCAAGCTCCAGGGCCAGAGGTCCGAACTTGGCCGTCCCCCTGAGCCCCCACACGAACAATTCCTCGCCCGGATGGTGGAACATCGTTCCGGTGTCCCGGAGCATATAGGCGTCCACGCCCGTGCCCTCGGAGATGGCGTAGGTGGCGTATCCGCCGAAAAGGTTGCCCTTGAGGTTCATGGAAAACGGGCTGGCGTAGCTTC
Organism: Desulfuromonadaceae bacterium; assembly: GCA_036514355.1. Taxonomy (GTDB): domain Bacteria; phylum Desulfobacterota; class Desulfuromonadia; order Geobacterales; family Pseudopelobacteraceae; genus JACPFJ01. The sequence goes on along the minus strand of DATBXI010000346.1, from coordinate 12,257 downwards.
CCGCCAGCAGGTCGATGGTGAGCGGCGCGGCCGGTTTGATCCGCACCCGGCCGGCGTCGAACACCAGACCGTCCCTGAAGGCGTTGGTGCCGAGGATGAAGGTGCTGCCATAGCTGAACTCCTGCCGGCCACCCTTGACGGCCAGCCAGTCCCGGTCCGGCAGCCTGGCCTCCAGGTATCCCTGGTAGAGCGAGTAGTGGGAGTTGTCCACATCGTGGGCCTGGGCATAGCCGTATCCCTGGCCTTCCACGTGGAAATCCAGGTAGTCGGTGGGGTGCCAGTACACGTACGGTTTCAGGCGGTACACGAGGCGGCCCTGGCTGTAATTCGGGTTATAGGTGAAGTCCTTCAGCCGGAAATTTCCGGCACCCTCGCCGCGCAGAAAGCCGTTCAGGCCGAGCTTGTACTCGAACGGGGGCTCCTCGGGCTTGGCCAGCATCTTTTCGATGGTCTCGCGCCGTTGCAGGTAGCCCGGCAGCTCCGCCAGCTCCTTGCGCAAGGCCGCCTCCAGGCGGGCTATCCGCTCCAGGTCGGCGCGCGGTATGGCTTCAGGTCCCTCTTTTTCGTACTTGTCGATCACCTTTTCCAGCAGCGCCAACAGGGTGGTGGCCATCTCGCGCCTGCTTACCAGCGGTTTGTCGGGCAGGCTCGCGGTTGCCCGATAGATGGTGCAGAGTTCGCGGAGCTCCTTGCAGCACCAGTGTTCCGCCTGCACCTGCTCCGGGATGTCGCAGACGGGCTCCGTCTCGGCAACGGCAAGTCGCCCCAGGCCCAGGGAGATGATGCCGACCAGGATAACCGCCAGTTTCAGTGCGCCATTTTTCACGAATCCTACCTCCGGGTGTGATACGGCGCTGACCCCCCGGTCTCACGCGCCCCGTTGCCGCACACAATAACAGTTTGTTGCCGGAGCGCAATAGGGAATTCAGACCGTCCGGATGCAACGCAGGAAAAGCGCCGGCTCAGTGCGCAGTGCGCTGCTGACCCTTGCTTCCGTGAGGGTTACTTGCTACATTCCCCACACGAGGGAACATCATCCGCCACGGGGAGGCTTGCAGGTATGCCGCACCACCACACCGCCGCCTATTGGATCGACCATCTCGGGCTTGCCCCGCACCCGGAGGGGGGGTGGTTCCGCGAGACCTACCGCTCCGCCGAAACCATACCCGAGGCGGGGCTGCCGACCCGCTTCCAGGGCGTGCGCTCGTTCTCCACCGCTATCCTCTTCCTGCTGGAGTCCGGCGACATCTCTGCCCTGCACCGCTTGAAGTCGGACGAGATCTGGCATTTCCACGACGGGCTGCCGATGCGGGTGCACGTCATCACGCCGGAAGGCGACTACCACGCACTCCTGTTGGGCCGCGACCCGGCAGAGGGGGAGCACTTCCAGGCAGTGGTGCCGGCCGGCTGCTGGTTCGGGGCCGAATCCGCGGGCGCGGGCGGATTCTCGCTGGTGGGGTGCACCGTGGCGCCCGGCTTCGCGTTCTCCGACTTCGATATGGCCGACCTGGCCGGGCTGATGGCCCTGTTTCCGCACCATGAAGCGCTCATCCGGCGCCTGACCAGGGAGTAGCGACTGACGGGCGGGGTCACCGAGCCTCGGACCGGAGGAGCCGTATAGGTTTTGAATCCGGCGCAAAGCTGTGCTAGTATTGGTACATCGCTGCCGTCGAATACTGCGACAAGGACCGCACCATGCCCCATAGCAATATCGAGATACCGGAGAAGCTCCCGCTCCACAGCCAGACGGAGATGGTGCCCTTCCCCTACATGATCTTTCCCTTGTACGTGAATGACCGCGAGGTGCAGACCTTCACCGAGGCGGACAACTACGACAAGTTCGTAGGGATCGTCCTGCGCCGCGGAGAAGCCGTCAACGGCGACCGGCTGGGGGACGTGCACGAGATCGGCACCCTCTGCCGGGTCAACCAGATCAAGCGGGTGGGGGACGGCAAGTTCAAGGTGACGCTGGAAGGGATCCACCGTCTGCGCATCCTGGAGATCGAGCCGGGTGGTCCGGTTATCATGGCCCGGTGCGAGGTCGTGCGGGAGTTCGTGGAGAAGAACCTGGTTTCCGACGCCCTGGTGCAGAGCCTCAACGCCCTGCTGAAGATCGCCCTTTCCTACGGCAAGCCGCTGCCGGACGATGTCATGAAGATGATCGACTACATCGACAATCCGGCGCGCCTGTCCGACCTGGTGGCCCTGTACGTCAACCTGCCGGTCGGCGACCTGCAGGAGCTCCTGGAAACGACCGATCCCCTGGAGCGCCTCAAGAAGGTCTACGTGCACCTGACCAACGAGGTGCAGCGGATACAGATCAAGAACGAGGTCAACACCGAGGTCAACCGCAGGGTCGGCAAGAACCAGAAGGAATACATCCTGCGGGAACAGATGAAGCATATCCAGGAGGAGCTGGGCGAGGAGGATCCCCGCATCGCCGACATGAACGAGCTGCGCCGCCGCATCGAGGAGGCGGGGCTGCCGGACGATGTGAGGAAGATCGCGGACAGCGAGATCAAGCGCCTGGAGCGCATCAACCCCGCTTCCCCCGAATACACCGTTTCCCGCACCTATCTGGACTACCTGGCCGGCATGCCCTGGAGCAAGAGCACCGAGGACAGCCTGGACATCGTCCGGGCCGAGGAGATCCTGAACGAGGATCACTACAACCTGAAGAAGGTCAAGGAGCGCATCCTGGAGTTCCTGGCGGTGCGCTCCCTCAAGGAGAACATGAAGGGGCCGGTGCTCTGCTTTGTCGGCCCGCCGGGGGTGGGCAAGACCTCTTTGGGCAAGTCCATCGCCCGCTCCCTGGGGCGCAAGTTCGTGCGCATCTCCCTGGGGGGGGTCAGGGACGAGGCCGAGATCCGCGGCCACCGCCGCACCTACATCGGCGCCCTGCCGGGCAGGATCATCAAGGAGCTGTTCCGCTGCGGCTCCAACAACCCGGTGTTCATGCTGGACGAGATCGACAAGCTGGGGCTGGATTTTCGCGGTGACCCGGCCAGCGCGCTTCTGGAGGTCCTGGACCCGGAGCAGAACTTCTCCTTCAACGACCACTACCTGGACGTCCCCTTCGACCTCTCCAAGGTGATGTTCATCACCACCGCCAACCAGCTCGACCCCATCCCCGGCCCGCTCAAGGACCGCATGGAGGTGATCCGCCTGGCCGGCTACAGCACCGAGGAAAAGCTCCACATCGCCCGCAACTTCATCATCCGGCGGGAGATCGAGGAGAACGGGCTGGCCACCACCCCGCTGGAGTTCAGCGACGAGGCCATCACCAGGATCATCGTCGATTACACCCGGGAGGCCGGGGTGCGCAACATGCAGCGCACCATCGCCTCGGTCTGCCGCAAGGTGGCCAAGGAGATCACCCAGAAGCGGGAGCCGCGCAAGGATATTACCCCCGATGTGGTGGGGGAGCTGCTGGGGCCGCGCAAGTTCCACAACGAGGTGGCGGCCGAGAACGACCGGGTCGGCGTGGTGACCGGCATGGCCTGGACCGAGACCGGCGGCGACATCCTGTTCGTGGAGGCCACCAGCATGCCGGGCAAGCCGGAGCTGATCCTCACCGGCTCCCTGGGGGACGTGATGAAGGAGTCGGCCCGGGCGGCGCTCTCCTACGTCGAGGCCCACCACGGCGATTTCGGCATCCCGCCCGACGCCTTCGAGAATAAGGTGCTGCACATCCATGTCCCCTCCGGCGCCATCCCCAAGGACGGCCCCTCGGCCGGGGTCACCATGGTCACCGCCCTGGTGTCGCTGTTGAAGGATAAGCCGGCCAAGCGCGGGGTGGCCATGACCGGCGAGATCACCCTCACCGGCCGGGTTCTGGCCATCGGCGGGCTGAAGGAAAAGGTGCTGGCCGCACACCGGGCCGGGGTGCGCCGGATCATCGCCCCGGACCGCAACCGGGACGACCTGGAGGATATCCCGGACAACGTGCGCAGCGAACTGGAGTTCACCTTCATCCACGAGGCGGCCGAGGCGGTGGCGGTGGCTTTGTGACTCACTTATAACCTGCCACAGAGACACAGAGGCACAGAGAGAAATTCAAAAAATACACAAGAGGGCTGAACCTTGAACAGTTTGAAACGGCACACCAAGTCATTTTCCCCAAAAAACTCCGGGCTTTCTCTGTGTCTCTGTGTCTCTGTGGCAAGACCCTTCAAGGTTTCATGAATATCGCCGCCGTCGACAAGGTCATGCTGCGGTTCTTCGCCGACTTGCAGGGGTGGTTCGCCCTGGCGGCCAAGACCTTTGTGCGCATGTTCCGGCGCCCCTTCTACTACCGTGATTTCGCGGTGCAGTTCGACAAGCTCGGTTTTTCCTCTCTGTTCATCTGCATGCTGACCGGCCTGTTCACCGGCATGGTCATGGCCCTGCAGGCCCTGATCCAGCTCAAGCCGTTCGCCGCCACCAGCTACGTGGGAGGCATGGTGGCGGTCACCATGATCAAGGAACTGGGCCCGGTGCTGGCCTCGCTCATGGTAGCCGGCCGGGTCGGCTCGGCCATCACCGCCGAACTGGGGACCATGGTGGTGACCGAGCAGGTGGACGCCATGCGGGTGGAGGGGACCGACATCGTTCAGCGCCTGGTCACGCCGCGGGTGAAGGCCATGCTGCTGGCCATGCCGCTCCTGACAGTGGTGGCAGACGCCGTCTCTCTCGTGGGGGGATACATCATGTCCGCCGGCTACGGCATCAACCCCACCATGTACGTCAAGGGGCTGACCCAGTTCATGGTGTTCCAGGACCTGATCGAAGGGGTGGTCAAACCGGCCTTTTTCGGCCTGCTGATCACCATGACCGGCTGTTACGTGGGGCTCAACACCCGGGGAGGCGCCGAAGGGGTGGGCAACGCCGCCAAACAGGCGGTGGTGCTGTCGTCGGTGCTGATCCTGATGTCCGACTTCTTCCTGACCAAGATCTTCGTGGTGTTCCGGGGATGAACGTGAACTACTGGCTATTCAAGACAGAACCGGGCTGTTTCTCCTTTGCGGACCTGAAGGCGCGGCCGAACGGGACCGAGCCGTGGGACGGGGTGCGCAACTTCCAGGCGCGCAACTTCCTGCGGGACAGCATAAAAATCGGCGACGGCGTGCTGTTCTACCACAGCAACATCCCCGAGCCGGCCGTGGTGGGGATCGCGGAGGTGGTGCGGGAAGGGTATCCGGACGTCACCGCCCTGGATCCGGGTGCCATGCACTTTGACCCCAAGGCTTCGGCGGCCAATCCCATCTGGTTCATGGTGGATGTGCGCTACGCCGAACCGTTGCCACGGCCGGTCACGCTGGAGCAGATCAAGGCCAATCCGCTCCTGGCCGGGATGGCGCTGATCCGGCGCAGTCGCCTCTCCATCCAGCCGGTGACGCCCGAGGAGTGGCGCATCATCCGCTCCATGGGGGGGCTGAAACCGTGACGCCGGCCGGCGATTCCATCCGCATGGAAAAGGTCTGCTACTCCGTCGGGGGGCGCCGGATTCTGGAGGACTTCGACTTCGTGCTGGAGCGTGGGGTCAACCGCACCATTTTGGGGGTCAGCGGGGCGGGCAAGACCACCATCCTCAAGCTGCTCCTGGGACTGCTGCAGCCCGACTCCGGCCGCGTCTGCATCGGCAATGTCTGCATCACCGGCCTGCCCGAGGCCCGCTTCACGGAGCAGCGCAAGCGCATCGCCATAGTGTTCCAGGGAGGGGCGCTGTTCGATTCCATGACCGTGGGGGAGAACGTGGGCTACCGCCTGTTCGAGGCAGGTCAGCTCAGCGAGGCGGAGATCGAGCGGATCGTGCTGGAGAAGCTCTCCTTCGTGGGGGTGGAGCAGGCGGTGAACTTCTATCCGGCTGAGCTCTCCGGGGGGATGAAGAAGCGGGTCGCCATTGCCCGGGCCCTGGCGGCCGATCCGGACTACATCTTCTTCGACGAGCCGACCACCGGTCTCGACCCCATCGGGGTCTACAACATCTGCAGCCTGATGCGGCGCCTCCAGGCCGAGGGGAAGACCACCCTCATGGTGACCCACGATCTGGTCACGGCCTTTGCCACCTCGGAGCGCTTCACCTTCCTGCACCGGGCCAGGATGATCTTCGAGGGGACCGAAGAGGAGATGCGGACCAGTGCGATCCCCGAGGTGCAGGAGTTTCTGGCGCCCACGGAGGAGTCGCTGTTCGTGTAACCCGTTGATTCTTGCCACAGAGACACAGAGACACGGAGGAATCACAGAGTTTTAGAAATCGGTTATGAAGCTTCATACAGTTTTAACGTTTATTCACCGATTTTCTCTGTGCCTCTGTGTCTCTGTGGCAGATTGTTTTTAACCTGACGAGGTGGGAGTGGCATGGAACGGAGCAATCGCATAGGCTGGGCCCAGGTACGCGCGGGAGTGTTCATCTTCATTGCGCTGCTGTTCTTCGCGGGTGGCGTGATCATCATGGGGCAGAAGACCAAGATGTTCGTTGCCAAGGGGAAGCTGCGCGTGCTGATAGAGGACGTGGCCGGCCTCAAGGAGGGGGCGCCGGTCTGGCTGGCCGGCGTGGATGTGGGGGTGGTGACCGATATCCGCTTTTCCGACCCGAAGCGGAGCAACGAGGTCAATGTCCTGCTGGAAGTGGACAACGATGCCTTGAAGAAGATCGGCCCGGATTCCAAGATCACCATCAAGACTCGCGGCCTCATGGGGGAAAAGTACGTGGACGTCACCCCCTCGCAGCAGTATTTCGAACGCCCCGCCACGCTCCTGCACGGCACGCCGGTGCCCAAGCTGGACGACGTGGTGCAGAAGGCCGGCGTGACCTTTGACAAGCTCAACACCATAGTGGACAATGTCGCCCAGGGCAAGGGCACCCTGGGCAAGCTCTCCACCGATCCGGCGCTGTACACCAACATCGTCAAGCTGACCGATGAGCTGCACTCCCTGGCGGTGACCATCAACCGCGGCGAGGGGACCTTGGGGCGGCTGAACCGCAGTCCCGAGCCGTACAACAAGCTGGTCAGCATCCTCAATCGGGCCGACCGGACGCTCCAGGACATCCAGACGTCCGAAGGCACGCTGAACAAGCTGATCTACGACAAGGCGCTCTACGACAAGCTGGTATCCCTGGCGGACAAAAGCACCCAGGCCGCGGACGACGTGCGGGAGCTGAACAGGAAGATCACCTCCCGGGAAAGCACCCTGGGCATGCTGATCAACAGCCGGGAGTTCTACGACAGGGGATTGTCGCTCTTGACCCGGGCGGATAATTCGGTAAAGTCCATCGAGGAAGTCGCCGCACGGATCAGGAACGGCGAGGGAACGGCCGGCAAACTGGTCACCGACAAGGAGTTGTACGACCGCATGAACCGCATGGTGGACAACCTGGATGCCCTGCTGAAGGATGTGAAGGAACACCCCGGCAGGTACGTCAAGTTTTCGCTGTTTTAGCTCCCTCCCCTTCAAGGGGGAGGGACATGTGACGAAAGAGGTCGTTGATATGAAGAGAATCTGGCTGATAGTTGTTGCGTGGTGCCTGGTTGCCGCACCGCTCCGTGCCGCCACCCCCACCGCGGCGCCCAAGGCACGGCTGGAGGACAAGGTCGTCGAGCATACCCTGAAAAACGGCATGAAGCTGCTGATGGTGGAGCGCCATACCTCGCCCACGGTCGCGGCCTGGATCCGCTTCCGGGTGGGGAGCGTGGACGAGCGCAGCGACGAGCGGGGCATTGCCCACATGCTGGAGCACATGCTCTTCAAGGGGACCACCACCCTGGGCACCAGGGATTACGCCGCGGAAAAGCCGCTGCTGGACCGGATCGAACAGACCGCCCAGGCCATGATCGGGGAAAAGGCCAAGGGTGAGAAGGGAGACAAGGCCCGGATCGCCGAACTGGAGAAGCAATTGGCGAAACTGGAGGCGGATGCGTCCACGTACGTCATCAAGGACGAGTTCTTCGAGCTCTATGCCAAGAACGGAGGAGTGGGGTATAATGCCTTCACCAGCCGCGACGGCACCACCTACCTGATCAGCCTGCCGGCCAACAAGCTGGAGCTGTGGGCGGCCATCGAGTCGGACCGGATGCAGCATGCCGTGCTGCGGGAGTTCTATTCCGAGCGGGCCGTGGTGATGGAGGAGCGCCGCCGTTCCACCGACGCGGATCCCGAGAGCAAGCTGTGGGAAACCTTCGTCGCCTCCAGCTTCCTGGCCCATCCCTACCGGCACCCCACCATCGGCTGGATGTCGGACATCGAGAACCTGACCCGCACCAAGGCGGAAAACTTCTTCCACGCCTACTACGGCCCCCAGAGCGCCATCGTGGCCATTGTGGGAGACATCGATCCCAAGGCGACCATTGCCCTGGTGGAGCGCTATTTCGGCGCTATCCCGCCGGGCCGGACACCGGCGCCGGTCACCACCGTGGAGCCTCGGCAGGATGGCGAGCGCCGCATCGAGCTGGCGGCCGAGGCCGAGCCGACTCTCATGCTCGGGTTCCATAAGCCGGGCATCAATGCCGCCGACGACTACGTCTTCGACCTGATCAGCATGATCCTGGGGAACGGCCGCACGTCGCGCCTGTACAGGAGCCTGGTCATCGACAAACAGATCGCCACCGATGTGGGCGTGTTCGATGCTCCGGGCCACCGGTATCCCAATCTGCTCATGATCAACGCCACCCCCCGCGCGCCCCACACGGTCAAGGAGGTGGAGAGTGCGGTCCTGGCCGAGCTGGAGCGGCTGAAGACGGAGCCGGTTACGGCGCGCGAGCTGCAGCGTGTTCTCAACAAGATCGAGTTCGAGGAGTCCCGCCGCATGGGTACCAACGGCGGCCTGGCCCGCAATCTGACCGAGTACGAGGGCACCGCCGGCACCTGGCGCTACATGATCGAATACCGCCGCAAGGTGGCGGCGGTCACGCCGGCGGACATCCAGCGGGTGGCCCGGGCATATTTCACCGGGGAGAACCGCATGGTCGGAGTCATCACGAAACAGGGAGGTGACAAATGAGGCGCATGATCATCTCCCTCTGCATGCTTTTCGCTGCATTCACCCCGGTCTTCGCCGCCGAGGCGCCCTTGGCGAATCCGCGCACCATGACCTTTCCCGAGCTGCACTACGACATCCCCAAAGCCGAACGGGTGGTTTTGGCGTGCGGCATACCGGTCTACCTGTTGCGTGATCCGGAGTTGCCCATTGTCACCGTCAGCGCCATGGTGCGGGCCGGTACGGTGTTCGAACCGGCAGGCAAGGCGGGGCTGGCAGGACTGACCGCCAGCGTCATGCGCAGCGGCGGGGCCGGCAACCTGTCGCCGGAACAGATGGACGACGAGCTGGAGTTCATGGCCTCGTCCGTGGAAAGCGGCATCGCCAGTGACGTGGCTACGGTCTCCCTGACCAGCCTGACCAAGAACTTCGACCGTACCCTGCGCATTTTCAACGATGTGCTGCTGCGCCCCGCATTCAACGAGAAGCGGGTGGATATGGCCCGCAAGCACCTGATCGAGGGGCTGCGCCGCCAGAACGACGACCCCAAGGAGATTGCCGACCGCGAGCTCGTCAAGGCGATCTACGCCGGGCACCCGCTGGGTGCGGTCCCCACCTTCGATACCGCCCGGGACATTACGCGGCAGGACATGATCGCGTTCCATGACCGCTTTTTCCGGCCGGACAACATGATCCTGGCGGTGGCGGGCGATTTCGATCGGGACAGCCTGATCAGGGAGCTGAACACGCTATTCGTCAAGCCGGCCGCCGCAGCCCCGCTCGTGGTGCCGGAGATCCCGCAGCCGGCGCAGCTCTTCAGCTCCGAGGTGCTCTACGCCCGGAAAGATGTCAACCAGACGGTCATCCGCATGGGGCACCTGGGGATCACCAAGGATAATCCCGATATCTACGCGGTGCGCGTCCTGGACTACATCCTGGGGGGGAGTTTTACCTCGCGCCTGATGATGGAGATCCGCACCAATCAGGGGCTGGCCTACAACGTGGACAGCCGCTTCGACGTGGGGCGCCGTTTTACCGGCACGTTCATCGCCGAGACCGAGACAAAGGCCGAGACCACGGCCAAGACCATCTCCCTGATGGAGGAGATCATCGGCGGCATGACAAAGGCGCCGGTAACGGATGCGGAGTTGAAGGCGGCCAAGGAGTACATCATCAACTCCTTCATGTTCGGTTTCACCAGTCCGGCCTCGATCGTGACCCAGCGGGCCCGGCTGGAGTTTTACGGTTATCCTGCCGGCTATCTGGAGAACTATCGCGCGAACATCGCCCGGGTCACCACGGCGGATGTGCTGGCGGCCGCCAGGAAATACCTCAGGCCCGCGGCCTTCAAGCTGGTGGTGGTCGGGGATGCCGCACGATTCGACAAACCGCTCTCGACCTTGGGTCCAGTGCGGGAGTTGGACCTTAAGCAGACCATTCCATGAACATGAGGTGAGGAACGATGGCGATTTTCACTTGGGACGACAGCATTTCCTTGCATATCCCCGTGATCGACGAACAGCACAGGGAGTTGCTCGGCTGGATCGGTGCGCTTAACGAGGCGGTACAGAAGGGTGAAGGGGGGCAGGTGATCGGCGATGTGCTGCTGAAGCTGATCAGCTATGTCTGTTATCATTTCGAGGAAGAGGAGCGCCTGCTGTTGTCCTGCAACTACCCGGACTTTGCCGCCCATCGCCAGGAGCATGACGGCTTCGTCAAGCGGTTGCAGGAAATCCAGGAACAGTTTCATGACGGAGAGGCGTTGAGCAGGACTACGCTGGAGTTCGTGTCCGACTGGATCATCCTGCACATCAAGGGGACTGACCAGAAGTACGGTCAATTTCTGAGGTCCAAGATGGGAGCGGCGCGGGACGCCGATTAAAGAAGTGCCATCCCGTGCCGATATGATACTATATACATCACTACACCGAAGTAATGGGAGCGAGCCATGAAAATTGAACATGGACCCCAGAGCGCAATCGTGTCGCTGGAATCCACCCTGCTCAAAAAGTCAGCCTCTGCGCCGGCCAAAAAGGCGCAGGCGCAGCAGAAGCCTGACGGCGCATTCAGCGTGCAGCTCTCCACGGCAGTGGATAAAATGACATCGAACCTGGAGAATGACGACGTCAGACGGGACAAGGTGGAGGCCATCAGAAAGCAGCTGGCATCCGGCACCTACAATATCAGCGGCAAAGCGGTGGCCGACAAGATCCTTACGGTCCTCAAGGGGTGAACGGGGGGGGCTCCCCCAGATACCCCACATACCGTGTTTTACCCGGCCTTCCGTGATGGAAGGCCTTTCTTTTGCGCGCAGCGTTTCACCGATTCGATCCCGTCCCCGCCATAGTTTTCCCCTCACAAGCGCTCTGTCTGTTTTCTGGTATACTTTGTTGCGCCGGGGAACCACCTTGACGAGTGTTGGGAGGGAATGTGGATTCGGTGACTCTCCTCGAATATCTCGAAGCTGCTCTGGGCACGGACGGTTTTCGCATGAAGCGCCTGCCGGACCATCTGCCCATCGAAGGCATACGCGTTGTCGGGTGTGTGCAGAAAAGGACCATGATGCTGCATCGCGCCGTCTGCATACTTGCCCTCGACGATTCCGTCGTTGACCCGGAATCAGCCTTGAAAACGGCGCGGCGGTATCTGCACAAGGCGCTCGGGGCCAGGTTCTGGAGAGGGCTGGGGCTCGGGCTGGTGGTGTATTCGAGGAAACCGCTGTTTGCCAAGAGCCTGTTCAATGTGGTTGACAACAGGGCGGAACAGACAACTATCTTCCAATGGGTGGCCAATGTGTCGCCCGCCATGCAGACCATCACCGCGGCCTACACCTGGAAACAGATAAGCACGCCCCACCTGCTGGATTTCATCACCGGCTACACGAAGCTGAACGAATCGTACTAGTGTCCCGTGCGGCCATGTCCGCGGCCATGCGGATGGCGGCCAGCAGGCTCTGCTCCGAGGCCTGGCCGGTCCCTGCCAGGTTGTAGGCCGTGCCGTGGTCCACCGAGGTGCGGACGATCGGCAGCCCCAGGGTGATGTTGACCCCGTCGTCGAAGTGCAGCATCTTGAGCGGGATCAGCCCCTGGTCGTGATACATGGCCACCACGCCGTCGTACTCCCCCTTCTGGGCAAAGTGGAACAGGGTGTCGGCCGAAAGCGGCCCCACCGCATGGATACCTTCCTGTTGCGCCGCTGCTACGGCCGGTCCGATGATCTCCGCCTCCTCGGTGCCGAACATCCCACCCTCGCCGCAGTGGGGGTTGAGGGCCAAAACGGCCAGACGTGGCCGCTCGATGCC